>JAIPFO010000121.1 GCA_021736565.1 Phycisphaerae bacterium
TTGGTGTTACTGATAAGAAAGTGGCGGAGCTGGCCGGCCGAATGACCGCCTGCGGGCTTCGTGAGGAGGATATCGAAGAACGGTTCATCCGCGGCAGCGGACCCGGCGGCCAGAAGATCAACAAAACCGCCTCCTGCGTCTATCTCAAGCACCTCCCAACCGGCCTGTCGGTAAAAATGCAAAAAGTCCGTGTCCAACCCCTCAACCGCTTCTACGCCAGACGGAGAATGTGCGAACTGCTCGAACAGAAAGTTGCAGGAAAAACAAGCCCCCAGGACCTCAAGCAGGAAAAGCTACGCAAGCAGAAGCAACGCCGAAAGCGAAGAACCAAAAAGAAATTAGAGGAATGAAATATCCCCAGGCGATTGAGATAAATAATTACTGATGAAACCTTGATTGATGCTTGCGTCAAAAGTTCATATTAACGCGTAAAAACACCGATTAAACACCAGTATCAACGCTTCAAAATACTTATGACGCTGGCGTCTTAATTACATTTTTTTCTATTTTTTATCATGAAAGGGTAAGAATGAATAAATTAACAAGCAGAATTTTGATGGTGATGGCAATGGCTATATTGGCTGTGGTATTTTCGGGCTGTAATTCCCCTGATGCCTCAAAGGGCGATGGTGAGATATTTAACGGCCGGGATTTTACCGGCTGGACACTTTTCATACCCGATGAAAATATAGATGTTAATACCATCTGGTCGGTTAAAGAGGGGGTTGTTCATTGCACCGGCAAGCCCAATGGCTATATGCGGACCAATAAACAATACAGCAATTATCGCTTGCAACTTCAATGGCGTTGGCCTGCAAAACCTACCAATAGTGGCGTTCTGCTGCATGCCCAGATGTCCGATAAGGTTTGGCCCAAGTGTATCGAAGCTCAGCTACAGGCCGGTAATGCCGGGGATTTCGTGATTATGGGCCATACCGGCGTGACGGTCAAAGGCAAGGATATGCAGAATGATAAGAAATTTTTTGTCGTCGCCAAGAAATGGGCCCCTTCCAATGAAAAAGAGCCTGGCCAATGGAATTCCTATGACATCACCTGTAAGGGCGATACGATCGAGGTTCGCGTTAATGGTGTATTGCAAAACGTGGGTACCAAAACGTCGATCACTTCAGGCTACATCTGTCTCCAAAGCGAAGGCGGCCCCATCGAATTTCGCAATATCCGTATTAACGATCTCGATTGACCAACTATTAGTCACGATATTTATACCTATCCCGGAGTTATGCTTCGGGATTTTTTTTATTCAAATTTCTTTAAATCAATTCTACCCCTTGAGGTGTTATATAATTGACAATCGATTGTTGATAAAGGATAAACGCTATTAATGCTTGAAGATAAACGACTTATATGGCAGCTTCAGAGCGGCAGCAGCCGGGCTCTATGCCGGATTTATGAAAAATACAAGGATGATCTGTTGCGACTGGCGGCAGCATTGCTCAATGATGTCAGTGGTGCCGAGGATGTCGTCCATGATGTGTTCAGTGTATTTATTAAATCCGCCAGCGAGTTTCAGTTGCGTGGTTCGCTTAAAGGGTACCTGGTAACCTGTGTTGCTAACCGGGCCCGCAACTTCAACCGGGATGATTATCGTCATTGGGCGGTTGACCTGGACGAGGCGGAACAGGTTGTATCTTCGGCTGAGCCGCCGGATCGCTGGCTTATCTGCAGCGAGGAGTTCAGTAACGTTACCAATGCCCTGGCCCAGCTTCCCCCTGACCAGCGTGAGGTGATTGTTATGCACCTCTATGGTGGGTTGGTTTTTCGCAAAATAGCAGACCTGCAGGAAGTAACCACTAAGACCGTCCAGAGCCGCTATCGGTATGGACTGGATAAATTGCGATCACTTCTGGGGGGCCAGAAATTATGAGATCAAAAAATAAATTTGAGAGTAAATTAAAACAATTACACATTGAGACCAGCGGGCAGGGCGACCGGGAGATTCTTACCGATCTGCTCAAGACCCTGAAATCAACACAAAAAATATCAGCTTCTCGAAGTGGTGCTGGTATAAGGAGATTTCTCATGCAAAGCAAACTATCAAAATATGCTGCCGCCGCGATCATTGTCATCGCGGTAGGCCTGGGCATAAATATGTTCAGCGGCCAGGATACCTCGTCCATGGCCTTTGCCGAAATGTTAGAAAAAATCAGAACCTCCAGCTATACCTTTGACCTGACCCTGCATACTGACGATAACGCCTCAACTACAAACAAAACTTCGGTGTATCAGCCCGGGCGTGTCCGGTTCGATGCTAAAGTCGGCGTTGGTTTCGTTTCGTCGATAACCGATACCCGTCAGGGTAAAACTCTCATCCTGTTCAACCAGCATAAAACCGCTACGATCATTGAAAATGCCGATTTGCCCGGTAGTGATGCCGCTGGTGGCATTTTTTCCTTGTGTATGAAGCCGATTGAGAATTTATGGAACTTGCGAGATGGCAGCCAAAAGAACCTGGGTGCCAAAGAGATTGACGGGGTGGCCGTTGAAGGATTCAAGGTGGTCTCAGATGATAAATATTTCAATTACAATATCGTTGTCTGGGCCCAAATTAAAACGTTAAGTCCTGTTCAGGTAACGATTAAGGCAACGCCGCATGATTTAGATGAAAAGCCCATGAAGTGGACCATGGAGAATTTTGACCTGGACGCTCAGCTCGATGAATCACAATTCAGCATGAAACCACCGAAGGGATATACCCTCTCTGATCAGGTGGGCCTGGACGAGGTTGAGCAGAAACCCGTTCAATCCAAAGGTGCGGATCAAATCAGAGAAGTGTTAAACTTATGGTCACAGGGTAATGAACTCCAGGCAGTAGATCTATTGAAAAAAATCAATTGGAAAGCTCCCATGAAGTTCACCGGCCAACCTTACTTTTTCAGCATGTCAGAGAAGCAATGGGTCGCATTAAAACAGAAGGATAGAGAAAAAGTGCATAAAGAAGTTATGGCTACGCAGACGGCCTTAAGAAGAATCGCTAAAAAGGCGGTTTCCTTAGGGCAGGCAGCCATGGCCGGTAAGGATTATGACAAGGCAGAAAAATACCTCAACAGTGCCCTTGAACTGGGTAAATTGATCAATCGCGACCCGGATGCCGTCATGCTGATTGTCCACCTTGTAGGGATTGGTGTCGAGAAATATTCCTTGAAAGAGCTGACAACGCTTTATTCAACTACAAACCAACAGCAGAAACTCCAGACAGCTCAAGACGAGTTTGAGCGAATGGAAGCATTTCAGGCAGATTACAAGAAAAAGATCGGCATCAGGCCCAGGTGAGTATCATAATTTTCTAAAAGCGTTCATGTAAACTGATATTTTGCGTGAACGCTTACTCTTTTTATACTCCTGCGAGCACATTTTCCTGACTACGTACAACGTAAAATCATAAATTATAAAGAGTTATATCTCCATCAAGCTCAAGCCTAGTCGGTATACTTTCCAGAAAATTCGCTAGAAAATTATTTTCATTAATAATTTAAGCAAAAAGTCGGGCACTATACGTTATAAATATGATGATTGATCGTTAACTTTCGTACTTTTTTATACGTTAATTCACTGCTCAGCAGGGCTTAAGCTTGCAAACTGAATAAACGGCTACAACGGGATAAAACTCGATGTGACGATAAATATTTCAAAATGCATTCTAACAGCCCTGCATCAGCAACAAATAAACTATTCAAAGATAAAAAGTACGAAAGCATACTAATCATGATCAGTGTAAATTTGATGGTGCATCGGCCGGGTGAGTTTATTGTAGAAAATGGGGATCGGGAATATGTGTTTACGGTAAGCGAAGGCAAGGTTATGCTGACCGTAGGGGATAAAACCCAAACTGGCGAACGACTTGAATTTGACCTTGAAAAATTCGAGGTGAAATCTGCTGGCCAATAATGGGGTTGGCGGTTGAATGTTGAGTTGTGAATGTTTTTTTGGGGGGGGCATTAGAAATCTGGAGATCGGTAGGTAGGCCCAGATTAGGTTTTGGGCTTTGTGGTGCTCCAGTGTTGGGCTGCCCGGAAATGGAATGGGGGTTGAACGCCTGGTATACTTGACGCCGGTCCCACAGGGGAACTGGCGTGTTGATTTGGTCTTTAAAATTCGGAAAATGGGCTCCAAATATACTGATAACGTTGGGGTCACCTTTGGAGGATCGACTTTTGGCGTGGTCGTCAACTTTAATTTTATTGGCCGTTGTCAGGGATTTTAACGTACTTTTTTTATGAGGCACTAAAATGGAGAGCAGGGGGGTGTTGGCGAGGCGGCAATGTGTTTATAAGTGATTTATTAGCAATGACTTATATAATTTATATTGATGGATTTAATAGTCGGTGGCCTCAATCGATTGGAGGCAAACAGCGGCACATCTGGGCGGCGATAATAAAATATTTATTTTTTTCTGAATTTTTTTTTGCATTTTTCGAAAAATGTTTATACAGTATTGCATTCCATGGTGGCAGGGCAGTCAGTGTCTATATGCCTCATTGAAAAGCGGGCTTTATGCCCAAGACATAATAAGCTGTTAACTGCCTTTTGCCAGGCAGTGCAAAATTGCTGCTGTGGCTCAGTTGGTAGAGCGCGTCCTTGGTAAGGACGAGGTCATGGGTCCGAATCCCATCAGCAGCTTTGTGATTGTAAAAATAACTGACTTGTGTAATCAGTTATTAGAAAATAAACGATAATTTAAATCTCCCTTACTAGAATGGAGGACTTCCACATGGCCAAGGAGGTATTTGACAGAACCAAACCTCACGTTAATGTTGGAACTATTGGACATATTGATCATGGTAAAACGACGCTGACCGCGGCGATTTGCATGGTACAGGCGGCCAAAGGTTTTTGCAAAGAAGTATCATATGACGAAGTAGCCAAGGCTTCAGAGAGCCAGGGTCGTCGTGATGCAACAAAAATTCTAACCATTGCGACCAGTCATCAGGAATATGAGTCAGCGAATCGTCATTATGCTCATATTGACTGTCCAGGTCATGCCGATTATATCAAGAATATGATTACCGGTGCGGCCCAGATGGATGGGGCGATTCTGGTGGTCTCAGCCGCGGACGGCCCAATGCCTCAGACGCGTGAGCATGTGTTGCTTGCCCGCCAGGTTAACGTGCCGAAGCTGGTTGTGTTCCTGAACAAAGTCGACCTGGTTGATGACCCGGAACTGTTGGAACTCGTAGAGATGGAAGTTCGTGAACTTCTGGACAAATACGATTTCGATGGCGACGAGGCGCCGGTTATTTACGGTTCGGCCAATTTGGCAATGAACGATCCTACTGACCCTGAAAAGACCAAGTGTATTGGTGAGCTGATGGATGCTCTGGATTCTTATATCCCAGAACCACCTCGTGAAACCGATAAGCCTTTCCTGATGCCTGTTGAGGATGTGTTCTCAATTAAGGGCCGGGGTACCGTGGGTACTGGCCGTATTGAGCGTGGCGAAATCAGAGTTGGCGAAGAAATCGAAATCGTTGGCCTGGGTGATACGCGTAAGACCATCTGTACTGGCGTTGAGATGTTTAACAAAACGCTTGACTATGGTATGGCCGGTGACAATGTTGGCCTTCTATTACGTGGTGTTGAAAAAACCGATCTGGAACGCGGACAGGTATTGGCCAAAAAAGTATCAATTACCCCGCATACCAAGTTTGAAGGCGAAATTTATGTGCTGACCAAAGAAGAGGGTGGCCGTCATACGCCGTTCTTTACTGGGTATCGCCCGCAGTACTACTTCCGTACAACCGATATCACCGGTGGCCTGAAACTTCTCGGCGGTGCCGAGATGTGCATGCCGGGTGATAATGTGACGGTAGAAATCGAAATTATCGCCCCGGTCGCTATGGAAGAAGGCTTACGTTTCGCGGTTCGTGAAGGTGGCCGAACGGTGGGTGCTGGTGTTGTCACCAAGGTTATTGAATAATATCCAGGGCACCCCGCTTGGTGCGAGTGTTGTCTCGTATCATTAAAATGTAAATTAAGAGTAAACTGATCGGGTATGAAAGTGCCCGATCAGTCTCTTTTAAGTTCTATAAAGAATTTATCAAAATAGACACCGATCTCACTGTGAGTGTGCGTGGATTTTCTGGATCGAAAATCCAACGGATACGACCTGAGTAAAACGGGATGATGGGTGTCGGCTGATAAAGTCTCACCCGAAGAAAATACGCCCCCCAGGGGTTTGATTTGGAATTTCAGATATGGCGAAAAAGACAAAGCGAGAATACTTCTGGATGGAATGCACCGATTGTGGTGACCGAAATTATCGAACCGAGGTCAGTACGATGGGTGGAATTCCCAAGATGGAACTGAATAAATATTGCAAACGGGAACGAAAACGCACCGTGCATAAATTACGTAAAAAATAGGCGATATTTTCAAATGCATCGGCACCAGTCCAATGGCGCGGTGTTTTTGATGAAGGCCAGTAGCTCAATTGGCAGAGCGTCGGTCTCCAAAACCGAAGGTTGCGGGTTCAACTCCCTCCTGGCCTGTTTGTGAAACGACCCGGGGAAATTAGCGTGGGGCTAAAACCTCTCCTGATCGTTTTGAAATTAAATTTGAGTATTAATCTGCGATAGTCTGACCCTGTTGCGTTGACGACTCCATAAGGGGACGACTGACGTGGCAATGATTGAGGCAATGTATGAGATTTGAAATATATAAAAGTGGACAGGGTAAATACACGCGTCTTTGCACGGGCTTAAGCGGTGGAATACTTCTGGGACTGGGATGCTATTCCCTCTACAATGTCTTAGAGTTGATCGGAAGCAGCAAGGCCGGTGCCTGGTTTCAGGCCACGATTCCGGCGTTGCTCTTTGCCGTTTTGGGCATTGTGATCTTCAAACTGGTCAATATCCCCCGATTTGCGGATTTTATGATTCAGACCGAAGGCGAGATGAAGAAAGTTTCCTGGTCAAGCCGGAAAGAAATAATCACATCCACAAAAGTGGTGATTATTACCGTATTCCTCATGGCGTTATTTCTTATGGTTATTGATGGCGCTTTTGCCTGGGCATTTAGCCAGATTGGCGTTTTGAAAGAATTAGGCTAAATATTTGAGGTTTTGACCCTTGACTGATATGACAGATAAATCTGAACTCCCCGAAGATCTCAACGCCGATCCCGTCACTGAACCCGGTGACGCCCTCGTGACAGGCACGGGATACTGGTGTGTGTTGCGTGTAGCATCCAATCGTGAGCATCAAGTCCGTGAGGCGCTGCTGCGTAAGATCCAGATTGAAAAGCTTCAGGATGAAATTATCCGGGTGCTGGTTCCAACTGAAAAGGTGAAGCGTGTCCGGGGCAGTCAGCAGCGAGTGTATGAGCGAAAGCTTTACCCAGGCTATGTATTTCTGGAAATGCTCCTGGACGAAAGCGGTCGGATTCGTGAACGGTCCTGGTTTATGATCAAAGAGACCCAGGGCGTCGGCGATTTTATCGGTACGGGTGACAAACCGACGCCGATGAGCGACGCCGATGTGACCAAAATGATACATCAGGTCGATGCCACCGAAGAATCGCCCTCCATTAAGATGGAATTTAATAAGGGCGATCAGGTCAAGATTAAAGGGGGTGCCTTTGAAGGGTTTGAAGGGACTGTTGAAGAGATTGACGCCGAAAAGGGGACGATACGCGTTATTGTAACCATTTTTGGCCGGGCGACCCCGCTGGACATTGAATACTGGCAGATTGAAAAAGCATAAAATAAAATAGACGAGAACGGTTGCGTCACGTTGGACGTAACTATGATATGTGTAACACTAATATTTTTTTGACTCCTGCGTTAAAAGTCGATTTTGTTATAAATTGGCCTTCCAGACGTGAAGATTAGGCTCACAAAGAACTTAAGATGCGGGTGTCTTTTATAGACAAGGATAAAGAGAAACATGGCCAAAGCAGTAACAGGCATGATTAAGATACAGGCTCCCGGCGGTCAGGCGACACCGGCTCCCCCGATTGGACCGGCTCTCGGACAGCATGGCGTGAATATTGGGCAGTTTGTTTCTCAGTTCAATGAACGCACCAAAGAACTGAATGGAACACCGGTCCCTGTCATTATTAGCGTGTATGCCGACCGGAGCTTTGATTTTATCGTAAAAAGCCCACCGGCGGCCGAGTTGCTCAAGCAAGCAGCCGGAATCGCTAAAGGCAGTGGCGTACCGAACCGGGATAAAGTCGGTAAAGTGACCCAGGCCCAGCTCGAGACGATAGCCCAGACCAAAATGGAAGACCTGAACGCCACATGTATAAAAAAGGCGTCTAAAATCATTGCCGGAACGGCCCGCAGCATGGGTATTGAGATAGAAGGCTGATAAGGGACTCTGAGTGGAATGCCCGTGTTCAAAAGACGGCGCGGCATTATTCAACGAACCCCTTTCTGTCCGAATAGTAAAGACGTTATCAAAAACAGACCTTGGGTGTGTTTTTGGACTCATCGTGTGATCTTTTAAAAAAAAAGTCGGCGAACCACGGCCGGTGACAGTGGGAGCGAAAAAAATCGCGAGGTAAATTATGCGAAAGCGAAGTAAACGCTATCAAAAAGATTTTGTGAATTCTACCAAAGAACCAGTGACACTGGATGAGGCCATTAAACGGGTCGTCAACTGGAAGTCCGTGAAGTTCAACCAGACAGTCGAATGCGTCATACATTTGGGAATAGATCCCCGCCAGGCGGACCAGGCGATTCGCGGGGCGATCTCTCTTCCTCATGGCATTGGTAAAACATTACGCGTGGTTGTCTTTTGCGAAGGCGATGACGTAGACAAGGCCAAGGAGGCAGGGGCCATGGAAGTCGGCGGCGATGAACTGGTCAGCAAAGTGCAAGGCGGCTGGCTTGATTTTGATATCGCCATCGCTCATCCCCGGATGATGGGGAAAGTAGGGAAGTTAGGTCGCATTTTGGGTCCCCAGGGCAAAATGCCCTCACCCAAAAGTGGTACGGTGACCGCGGATATCGCCCAGGCGGTGACCGATTATGCCGCCGGTAAGGTTGAATTTAGAAATGACAGTGGTGGTAATGTGCATATTCCCGTGGGGAAAGCGGATTTCGACGAGCAGAAGTTAGTTGAGAATGTATCTGCCTTTATCGAGCGGATCAAAAAAATGAAACCCTCAGCGAGCAAAGGGACTTATATTAAAAAAGTCAGCTTGTCTGCTACGATGAGCCCATCGGTTGAAGTGACCCTCTAATGACAGGGGGGTATTGTCCCCCATTTTATTGATAAATGAATATACGAGGATGCAATGAGTAAAAAAATTAAAAACTTAATCGAACAGGATTTCACAAGCGCCTTTCGGGGTGTCAATGAAATGTTATTTATATCTTTGTGCGGGGTCTCCGGTACGGACAATAATGAGTTACGTTGCGATCTGCTGAGCAAAGGGATCACCGTGAAAGTCATCAAAAATTCGTTGGCCGTGCGGTCGTTTGCCCAGTATGGCGTCGAAGGATTAAAAGATG
>JAIPFO010000122.1 GCA_021736565.1 Phycisphaerae bacterium
GTTGAGGGTGAGTTGGCCGCGGGTGTCACTGTTCCAGTTTTTGATGTCAAAGCAGGGATTGAAAACGGCTGTTTTTTCTGAGCCGTTCAGGACAAATGCCATGGACGCGGCCTTTGCGGTGAGTTGGTAGGCGCGCTGGTTCTGGCGGTATCCGGTGGCTTCACAGCCGTTGAGAGGCTTGAGCTCGGATGGGTGATTCCAGGATCTGGCCAGCGGGATGAGGCTTGTGACGGCCTGGTCGGTGAAGCCGTACATGATGAACGGGCCGACGCCGTTGGCGCCGCCGATGGCGGCATGGGTGATCCGGTCGTGTGAGACGGCGTACCGGCCATCGGACGGGTTGAGCCCGACGGGCCAATGGTTCCATGGCCCGGCGAACGGGTCGGGGGTATGTTTGGACTGTTCGCCCCCCCCCCACTGCTCGATCTGGGCACCCTCTCGGTAAATGGCGTAGACTTTCCAGTTCGATTTAAAATTGATAACCTTGATGCAGGCATCCTTGATGGGGTTGGGCGGGACACGGTTGGGCAATTCCCAGGTCAGGTCGGCACTTTGGCCGTCCATATTGGCGACGGACAAGGCGGTGAGGCTGATATTATCGAGGCAGGTGGTGCCGGCCTGTGTGAGGAACTGGGTGTCATGCCAGCCTCCTTCAGGGCGTGCGACATAGCGTATGCCCGCGCCGTCGGGATAGATGGTATAGTATTCATCGGCCCAGACCGCCGGGGAGGGGAACACGTAGCCGACGTCAATGGATGGGTATCGCCAGTGAATGACCACGCGGGCGTCGGTGTTTTCGATCAGGCATACGTGGCCGAACCGCCCCCGCTTTTCCGCCATGTGTTCAGCGCAGCCATAGGGGCCACCGATCTCGACACTTTGATCGGACATCCAGCGATTTTTTTCTGTGACCCATCCGGAGCCGAAATTTGTCCCTTGCCAGAACAGGACGTTTGCCGGCAACGTGTCGAACCGGACGACGATGTCCCGGTAGGGGCTGGTTCGCCAGAGGTTATCCCATATCTCGTGATACTGCAATGTTTTATAAGATGCGCCGAAAGTCCGGGCGGGTTTTCCGGTGACTTCGCCGGGGAGGGTTCTCTGGCCGAGGGCTACCGGTTCGACGACGGTGGACGATGGGCAAAAGGCGGTATAGGACTGGCGTATCTGTTCGCCGGAGAGTGCGCGGTTGTAGATCCTCACCTCATCGATCAGTCCTTCAATGCCGTAAATGATGGGGGCGTTGTTTTTGGTGGCAAAGTCGCTGTGGGATACGGGGTCGGAGATTCTCTGGGTATCCCCGTTAAGTCCGATCAGCAGGTCTCTGTCGGGGACCTTAATGACGCCGGATGCGGCTTTCTGATCGATGAGCTTACCGTTCATGTAGAGCGAGATGCTGCCGTTGCCATAGACCCCGGCAAGGTGGACCCAACGGTAGGTCGGGATGACATATTTATCGCTTACCAATTCTTTGTGGGGGACCTCACCGCTGCCTGCCTGGTGGCCGTTGACCTTGAACATGGGTCGGCCGTAGGGGTCGATACCGAGCATGTAGCCTTGCATTTCCCAGGGGCGATAGGTATAGGGGTCCCTATAGCCATGCTTGTAGGCATCGGGGGTAATCGCTTCGCCGGCGGACTGGTGAACAATGCCGGCATCGTTCCAGGGATAGGCCCCGAGCACCACCCAGGCCTCGAGTGTGAGTTCGTTGGTTATGCGGGGCGTTTTGGCTTTGGGAAGCGTGACCTTTGAAAAGTAGCCATCGAAGGCCAGGGCAGTTCCTGAGACGCCCGGCTTCCACAGGGTTTTATTGCCGGCGATGGTGCAGGCGGGTCCGCTGACCGCCTCAAGGGTGGTGTGTGTCTCTGATCGGGCTCTCTGGCGAAGGCCTTCATCGAATTTCAGCCACGCGGCAGGGTCGCCGGGAATGTTTTGCCTGACTGCGCTTCCCTGGACGGCCTGGGCGGTTTTTTCAGAAGGCCCGGGCGGTGCCAATACGAGTTCTTTGATGCCCGTTTTTGTCAGCTGAAGCATCTGCAGGGTGACGTTTGATGGGTCTTGGAAATCTTCAAGCCTTGGGGTGCCGACCCGGACCTGGCGGATGACCCGGCCTTGCGGTGTGACGGTAAAGAGCTCGTGGATCTTTTCAGTCATTACGATGCTGTGGGGGTCGGGAACATGGCACCAGTGGATGAGGACTTCGTCGGGTTGGTTCTTGATGATTCTCACGTAGGAGGACAGGCACATGGGGTCGGGTTTGCAGTCGACGAGCTGTTTGAAGGGGAATCGGCCGTTGGGGGTCTGCAGCCAGGGTTGATAGGCGGTTTCTCGAGCGAAAACGAGGCTCCTGCTGTCGTCGATATGGACGACGACGTCGGCGTACCTGCCGGTTATCGCCGGGGCGTCGGGCGAGGGTTTTCCGTCGACGTAGAGGTCCAGGGCGTATCGTTCAAGCCCCCGGACTCCCCTGTCAGCGGCGATGAGCACATGGTGCCATTTGCCATCGGCGATATTGGCAGGATGTTTGACACGACCGACCCAGCCAATATCGAACTCGAGGTTCCCATTGGTCACGGTAAGGCGTCGGCCCTGGAGATGCCAGGGGCCGGACTTGTTGCAGTGGGAGATGACTGTTCCGCCGCGGCTTGTTTTGATCCAGGCGCTCCAGGTGAACCCGTTTTGCGGCTGTATTTCGAGAGGTAACTGCACCCACATTGAGCGTCCGTCGAATTGGAGTGCGTGTGACCCTTCCCTGCACTCGGAGGAGAAGCGGGCTTCTTTATTCGGTATGGCGGGTTTTCCGCCGGTCGAATCCGTGAAGTTTTGGTTGAACTTGTAGTTTGCGATCCGGGCGGTCTCGACGGGCCGGCCGGCGGCCAGAGCGGCTATTTCATCTTTGTTGAGCTTCCGGTTGAAGATGGAGAGATCATCGATGTTCCCTTCAAACATGGCGTCGGCATTGGGGCATGCGGTGCCAATTTTCAAGACCGGGTCTTTTGAACGCGGCACGTCAGAGGGGATATTTGGGGTTTTCCATTTTTTTTCCCAGGCCAGGATCTGTTCGGCATCGGAATAGGGGACATCCATCTGAATTTCAGAAAGCGGGATCTTGTAATCCAGCCGGGTGTAATGTGCGTAGAAATCGGCCCCGGCGGCTTTGGAAGTGGCGGCGGGGCACATCATTGAAACCAGGACTAACAACCCAAGGGTTATCTGTCGAATGGAGATGGTAGCCATAATGCAAATCCTTTTAGTTTGTGATCAATTATCAGCATTATCACAGAGGGGGGTGATGTCTTTTGGCCTTTCTGGCCGTTTGGGAGCCCGCCTTCGTCGGATTTTTTTTTTAAAACCAGTCGAATGGCTCCCCCTTTTTTTATTGAGACCGTTTTATTGGAAACAGCCGCTGAAACGAGGTTTCAGCGGCTGCGTTTTTGTTATTATTACCGTAGGGCACTACGGCTTGCTGGTGCGAAACGGCGAGGCGGGGAGTCCTTCTTTATTCATGAGATTGGGCTCGGCCAACTGATGCCATCCAAACCTGACGCTCTTTGGCTCCTTGACCTGGTCGCTTGAAACGATAACGGAATCGCCGTCGATCACCGCCTGGGCATCCACGAATTTATTATCGGCCCCGGCAATTTCAAAACGGTCCAACGGCTTATCGTCGCGTGAGGCCAGGCCACTGCCGAGATGGTCGAACCGGACGCGGATCGTCGCGGCTTCGATGGTCATGGCCTTATACATCGGGCCGGAATAGACGAGGTTCTTTTTGTTATATGTTCTGGCCAACGCCCACAGTGCCAGGCGTTTACCCACATCCTGCTTATTGCGTGGATGAATGTCTTTCAGGTTGGAGATATCGGTTGTCACGGCCATCCCAGTATTTGGGATTTTAAGCGCGGCGGTCTGAGCTTCCCATATTTCGGGCAGCCGATAGGGATCGCCGCCATAATTATAGGGGGCCAGCTGCACGAAATAATAAGGAAGATCGCCCTGTCCCCAGACCTCTCGCCACCCGGCAAGCAGTGCCCTGGTCTTTTCGAGGTACATCATTCCCTCACCGAGATTTGACTCGCCCTGATACCAGATGGCCCCACGAATGGCAAAGGGGGCAATGGGATGGATCATGCCGTTATAAAGTGCGGTCGGTCGAACGGGATGCCCATTATTATACAGCGGGTGCATCGGCCAGGTCAGCGATTCGGGCAGATTTGAATTATTGGCCAGGGCTTTTTTGGTGGCCTTGACCCATTTATTGATCTCATCGAGCTGTTCTTTGACGGCATTTCGATATTGCAGATTGGCCAGAACAATTTCTTTGCTGATCGACTCTAATGCCTTGACCTGCTCAAATCCGACCGGTGGGGTCCAGGGTTCGATCCGGGTTCCGCCCCAGGCCGACTGGATCAGCCCGATGGGCACGTTAAGCTGTTTATGGAGTTCCCGGCCAAAATAATAGCCGGCGGCGGTAAAGCCGCCCCATCCATCCTGGGCGATGGTTTCAGGGGTACACGCTTTCCAGGTGGCATCCCGGTCCGACACCGGTTCACCGGAGGGTATTTTGGGTACCATGTACAACCGGATATCAGGATAATCGGCCGCGGCAATCTCCTCCTTGCTGTTATCGCAAATTGCCACGCCCATTTCCATATTCGACTGGCCGGAACAGAGCCATACTTCCCCGACGAGGATATTATTGAGGGTTATTGTATTTTCACCGGCAATCGTCATCTGGTACACCTTCCCATCGGCCTTCATGGCGGGTAATTTCACCTGCCATGTCCCTTCCTTACCGGCTTTGGTTTTGGCGGTCTGACCTGAAAGGGTCACGGATACCATTTCCCCGGCATCAGCCCACCCCCATATTTTAACGGGCTTCTCCTGCTGGATCACCATATGATCGCCAATGATATGCGGTAAACGGACTGCCGCGACCGCCGGCGAGATGAGCATACAACCGCAAACGATCAACGCGTTGAGGACCCAATACATTTTAGATTTCGTTAGAGCTTTCATTGATTCATTCCTTTCGATAAAAGTTTGTAAGTATTTCCTCCCTCATGGCGGGCTGGCGCCCGCCACGAGGGAGGAGGGGGACTGTTTGCGATGGATGCCACGTTTTTGGTTCGCTCACCGGCGGTTCGTATTACTTGACCCCTCCGTGGTCAGAAATGCCCCCCTGAGGTGTTCGCGTTTTATTTGACTCTTTTTGAGGTGATCGTCATCTTGGCGGTTTTTAATTGTTTGCCTGTGACTTGAAGTTGAATGTTTCCACTTTTTTTGTCGGATTGAACCAGGACCACCAGTTTGCCGCTAAATGCCTTCATGGTGGGCCGGTGGAACATTTCCAGGGAGGTTGGGTCGCCGTTACAGACGGCTTTAAAGTGACCGGGACCGGCGACTTTAAAATCAAGGCGGTTGGCGGCGGTCGGACAGGGGATGCCGTTTTGATCGACCACGGTGACGGTAACAAAACTGAGGTCTTTGCCATCGGCGGCAATTTCTTTTCGGTCAGCGGATAATTCGAGGTGATGGGGTTTGCCGGCGGTGTGGATTTCTTTTTGTGCGACTGGTTTGCCGTTATCATCCAAGGCGACCACTTTAACTGTTCCGGGCTGGTATTTCACATCCATCCACATCAGACGGTAGCGGTTTTGTTTGGTATCGGAATTCTTTATTTGAATTCCCTGGCTGACGCCATTTACAAATAATTCGGCACTGTTGTAGTTGGTATAAACGAATACGGGGGTTGTTTCACCTTCGCGGCCTGGCCAGTTCCAGTGTGGGAGGATATGCAAAGTCTCGTCAGTGGTATTCCATCGGCTGCGGTAGAGATAGTAACGGTCCTTGGGTAAGCCGGCCAGGTCACAAATTCCAAAATATGAACTTCTGGAGGGCCATTCCATGCCATAGGGGGCGGGTTCTCCGAGGTAATCAAACCCGGTCCAGACAAATTCACCGATGACCCAGTCCTTATCATCCTGTAAGACAAAATCCTCTTCGGGGAGATTTGACCAGCTGCAGCATACCATATCGTACGATGAGCATTGAAGGTCATCCCACTTTTTCCAGTCGAGTTTTTCAACAGGGAATTTATAAATCCCGCGTGAGCTGACTGTCGAAGCGGTTTCGGAGCCCAGGATCAGTCCCTGTGGGAATTTTTCGTACGCTTCCTGGTATAAATGGACGCGATAATTCAATCCGGGGACATCCGGGACGGCCCCGAAGCCATTGGCCATGACGGCTTTGACCTGGTCCATGCCCACGGTGACCGGCCGGGTGGGATCTTCGCGATGGAAGACAGATTTCAGCCATTTGGCACGGCTGACGCCTTCCTCTCCATGCTGATCGGGGACTTCGTTGCCCGCACTCCACATGATAATACAGGGATGATTTCGGGTTGCCCGGACCAGGTTGACGACATCTTTCTCGGCCCAATCATTGAACCAGCGATTGTAGCCGTTTTTCACTTTCGGCTTTACCCACTCGTCAAAGGATTCGGCCATAAACAAGATGCCCATTTCATCGCACAATTCCAGCTGCTCGTGCGAGGGCGGATTGTGGGATGAACGAATGGCATCGCAGCCCATCTCTTTCATGATGGTGATCTGCCGTTTCAATGCTGCCCTGTTCACCGCCGCCCCCAAAGGGCCCAGATCGTGATGCAGGCAGACCCCTTTAAACTTTCTTACTTTGCCGTTCAGGACAAACCCTTTATCGCGATCATAAACCACAGTTCGGATCCCGAACCGGGTCAGGAGTTCATCTTTTAGTTCATCGCCCTGGTATAATTTAGAATGGGCGGTGTAGAGATAGGGTGTTTCGGGACTCCAGAGTTTTGGCCGGGCAACGGTCATGCTTTGTTCGATCGTATTTGCGACCAAACTGTCGGAACTGCCGATCGCAACGATTTTTCCATCGGCATCCCTGATCTCGGTGACGACTTTTACATTGTTACCGTTCACGGCCGATTTGATATTGACCTTCGCGGTTTCATCGGAAATGAAAGGGGTGGTGAGAAAGGTTCCCCACTGTTTGAAATTCACTTGATCCTTGACGATAATCTGCACTTTTCGGAAAATCCCGGCGCCGGGATACCAGCGTGAAGAAAAGGGGAGGTTTTCCAGCCGGACGGCCAGGAGATTCTCACCATCTTTGAGGTCGTCTGAAATATCGAAATAGAAATAATTGTAGCCGAAGGGCCAGTTGCCGATCTTCTTACCGTTCAGGAAGACATGGGCATCGCTCATGGCGCCGTCGAATACCAAAAGGGCCTTTTTCCCCTTTTTAAATTCGGGCAGGGTAAAGTTTTTTCGATACCAGCCGACGCCGATGTGCGGGAGTGCCCCGGTTCTCCCGGTTCGTTCTTTGGCCACTTTTTCAAGATCCTGGGTGACCTGGACCACTTGTTTGTCGATCTCTTTATCGAAAGGGCCTTTGATGGCCCAGTCGTGAGGGACAGAGACGGTTTCCCAGTCAGTGGTCTTCGTTTGGGGCATTTGGGCGTCGGCGACCTCTTTGTTGATGAACAGCCAGTTGTTTTCCAGATCACTAACTGTCCGAGCGTTATTTTCGGCGGAACATCCGAGATTTAAAATGAGGACAAGTGCTACTGAGAACAGTTTTTTCATCATTTTTCTTTCTTTTTCGGGAGGGAAGAGGCAGACTTGCCAACCCAGGGCGGCACTCGGTGCGCTGTTTGGGTTGGGCAAGTTATGCTGCTCTTTCAGGCCGTTTTTGTATCGCTGCTCGCCGATTTATTTATCAGCAAGCTGCTTGTACTACCCGGCGGAAATTATTTAATATTGACGCGGGAGTCTATCTCGACGTCAGAGGCGGCGTTAATTGTCACCGGGCCGATGAGTCCGGCGGATTGGAGCCGTCGTCCTTTTTGTGCCATTCGGCTGTGCAGGTTGGTTTTGCAGAACTGCTTATCGGCGGGCAGGTAGGCGTCCCCGATAAGGCGGTTGGTCCAGGTATTGGCGACTTCGACTTCGAGCTGGTTTTTGCCTGGTGTGACGAGGCCTGTAATGTCGACCTGGAACGGTGGTTTCCAGAGGATCGCAATTTCACGGCCGTTGAGGCTGACACGGGCGGTTTTCTGCACGACACCCAGGTCGAGTTGGAGGTGAGTTTTTTTCTCCAGATAGTTTTTGGGTATGTCGATCTCTTTGCGATATACCGCCCGGCCGGAGAAGTATTTGATCCCGTCGTTGTCAGAATCGGTCCAGGAGATCAGCTTATTAAAGGTTGCTTTCTCGGGTGCGCCCCAGTTCGGCGGAAACGCCACCTGCCAGTCGCCGGTGACTTCCAGCGGCGGGTTGACGGTCTGGACTTTGACCTGGTGAGATTTTCCGGTATTATCGCCGATGACATACGCCCCGGGTTTCCATGCCCTCAGGTAAGAGCGGTTCATTTTATCGGTTCGTAATTCGGCGTCGGGATGAGCGTTCCCCCAATTATCGTCGGTGGCCGGGTCGAAGGCCACACCGCTGGAGACCGCGTGGATGGTTACGTTTTCGAGAGCCCGCGTGCCGTCAAAGAATTTGACTTTTGAGAGCCCCGCATGTTTGGAGACACCGTTGACATAATAGGTGGTATTGTGATTGGTTTTCACATTCAATCGGATGTATCGCGCGTCCTTGATGGGCACGTCAATATCCTGCTGATAATGCTTATCCTCAATGCTGTCGGCTTCATTCAGTGTGAAGGCCCCGCATTGACGGTACTTTTCACCATCGGCGGAGGTAAGGAGTTCAAAGTCCTTGATCCCGTAGTTCATCAGGCCCCGGCGTCGTTCGATGTAATTCCAGAGGCGTATTTTGTCCAGATCCTGGACCTTGCCCAGGTCAAAGGTGATATACTGGTCGGCGATCTCTCCCTGGCCGTCTGAGAGCCAGGTTGGCCCTGCGGGCGTGGCGGAATGAGGCGAGAGGACCGGGCGGGAGTTTTCGGTTATTTGGCCGGTCGCGGCGATCTGCGTAAAGTGAACGGGCTTTTCCGGGTGCCGGAAGACGATGAATAAGGATTCGGCGGGTTTAAGGTGCAGATTTATTTTTGTCTCGCCGGCACTGGATTTATACATGGGCAGGTTGGCGATTTCGCCGGAATCGGGATACCATATTTCGGGCTGTTTTCCGGTCACTCTAAAAGTACATTCGACGGATTCCCAGCGTTCGTTTTTATTGACGACAAAATAGATATCTTCGTTATCAGTGCGTCGATGGATGTAGTCTAATTTAGTTCGTCCATCGGCCCCCATGTAGCTGAAATCTTTTCCGATGCCCTTTTGGCCCAGAATTTGGGCAGGCGTACGATTCCAGGCGATTTGGCCCTTGCCGTAGTCGCGGCCCCTGGTCGTTTGGCCATCACAGGTGCCCCAGATCATATCGGCCAGCTCGGCCACTTGCCGGTC
>JAIPFO010000123.1 GCA_021736565.1 Phycisphaerae bacterium
AGCCAGGTACTCTTGAATTCCTCCGGCTCCAGGTAAACCACGACCTTATCAAGCGGTTTATCGAGCATTTGGAAGTTGACCTTCAGCGATAATTCAGAGGCCCGGTTGAAGCACTCGATGTCATCGCCAATATACATGCCCCGGGTTGCCTGGCCGTTCTCTGTCGCCGCGACAACGGTTTGGACATAAACGATCGGCAGGTGATTGGTGAAATGCTCGGAGGCGAAATATAAAACGGCTCTAACCGGCGTATCCGCCCGGCCCATAATACGCTCCATCCCATAAGCGGCCCCGAGGAAATGACTCTTATTGATGCCTTCGGCACCGCCGGTCCCGATGAAAATGTTTTTATTGTAGTTGGCCATCCCGATCACTTCGTGCGGAACCACCTGGCCAATGGAAAGGATCAGATCAAAGTCACCTTCGAGAAGCAGGTTGGCTACCTGTGCAGGCCATTCGTAATCAACCCGGCCTTCGCTGACCTCATGGACAAATGCCGCCGGAACATTTCCCAGCGTGGTTATGCCGTTGCGCCAGTCATGTTTTCGGAACAGCGATGCCGGTACCGTGCCGAACATCCGTTTAATTTCCGGCTCGGTCATCGGGTAATGGGTCCCCAGCGCCGGCAGGATGTCAGTCACGGCGTCTTGGTAATACTGCCAGGCCATCTCAGTAATTTCACCGGCCCGGGAATAAAAACGGGTAATATCCGGCGGTATGATCAAAACTTTCTTACGCGGTCCGAGTTCCGCCAGTGCTTCAGTGAGCCCCTGTTGAAGGTCGGCGGCCGTTAAATTTTCAGTCGTGCTTCCACGTTCGTATAATAACATTATTTTAAATTTCTTTTAAAGGTGATCTCCACGTCAAAAGTCAATTTTGGAGCGATATATCGGTCTTTAAGATGCGGAAAACGGGCTTCAAGAATACTTATGACGCTGGCGTCAAAGGTATGGCTTACCAGTTTGGATGTTCAGGCAGATAGCCATCGAATTCTTCTTTGACCGCCTGCTCATAACCATTGTTATACTCACCGGCCATGAATATATCGAAAACCTCATCATGGAACCGTTTCCAGCTTACATCTTCAGCCCCTGGATTGATCGGATAGAACCGGACGTTATTGCTCTCGGCGGCGTTCTGGTCGCCGGGCGCGTCGCCGATCATGAGGATATGGTCCGTATCATACTTATCGGCCATGATCGCCAGGTGTTCCTTTTTACTGCCCATCTCCTGGCCGGCAATCACGCGGGCATATCTGGCCACATCATGTTCGGCCCATTCTCGCTGCAACGCTTCAGAAGGAGTGGATGAGCAGACAATAATATCTGCTTTTTGGATGACCTTCTCAAAGCTTTCCAGAACATAGGGGAAGGGGGGGATATTCTTAACAATTTCGCTGACCAGTTCATTCACTCGAAGGCTCCATGTGAGACACTGCTGAAGTTCGGCCTTTTCTTCATCCGAATCAGCATGGTCAATGGCCTTTTTCAATCCGTCGTTGCTCAGCAGGCTATCGGGATCGTTTACCCAGCGAATATAGTGTTTGAATTCGGGCACTTTGAATCCGCGCGCCTTCACCATCGGATGGCTGGGTAATAGCTCGGTAAGAATACGTGCGGCGGTTTTATGCCGGTTGGCCCCCCGGGTCTTACTGAACAGGTCGGCGAAGTCTTTGCATTCACGGGCCGCCTGGGCAACCGGTTGCAGACCGAAATAAGCGATCAGCATCGGGCAGAAACATTCACGATGTTTGATGCCCATCGCGTCAAACACGCAACCGTCTGAGTCAATCGCGACCAGGTATTTCTTAGTCGGTCTCAAGTCAATAAGGGGTTGTGCATAGTTGGACATTCATGGCTCCAAAATCGGATGGGACAACAAAAATTATACGCCGCTAAACGCCGAAAAACCACCATCAACCGGCACCACGATACCGGTAACAAATTTTGACGCGTCGCTGATCAGCCAGGTGGCCGTGCCCAGCAGTTCCTCAGGCTCCCCGAACCGTCCCATGGGCGTGTGGTCGATAATCGTTTGGCCCCGAGGGGTTAGTTCACCGGTTTTTTCATCCGTCAGCAGGAATTTATTCTGCTGGGTCAAAAAGAAGCCCGGCGCGATCGCATTCACCCGGATATGGGGCGAATGCCGCTGGGCCATATAGGTCGACAGCCACAGGGTGAAATTAGCAATGGCGGCCTTGGCGCCTGAATATGCCGCGATGTGGGTCAGCGGGCGGTACGCGTTCATGGAGGCGATGTTGATGATGTTGCCCTGGCCGTTTTGGGCCATGTGCTTGCCAAAAACCTGGCTGGGCAGAAAAGTGCCCAGGCAGTTCAGGTCAAACACCCCCTGGATCGCCTCGCCCGGCAGGTCAAAAAAGGTGGTCGGCGGCACGCAGGTTGCCTCCTTCTTATTGCCGCCGGCACCATTGACCAGCACATCAATATTCCCCAGGCTCTCAACCGCACAGGCAAATGCCTCTTCAACGGCTTGCCTCTCCAGAACGTTGGCCTGAACGGGTACTGCGATCCCACCCTCACCCTGAATCACTTTACAAAGCTCGTTGGCCCGCATAACATCATAATCAATAATGCAGAGTTTAGCACCCAAGCCGGCAAAACCCTTGGCCATCGCACTGCCTAATACGCCGGCCCCGCCGGTAATCGCAATGTTCTTGCCGCTTATGTCAAATAAGTTTTCCATGTTATTGTTCCAATGTAATAAAGGTTTATGGTAATCAATCCGTGATTCTGGCTTTTAATCGACATTTTTACACGTCAAAAGCTGTTTTACATCGTGGAGGTCATCGTTTACGATGCGGAATACAGACACCCAAAATAATAATGATACGGCTTCAAAAGTTCAAATATTTTTCTGCCCCAGGAATCCCGTTGGCTACCCATGCGCCCCGCCGATCGTCTCAGACTGAACCGCGTCCTGGTTCACACGGCATGCACTGGAATTGATGGGGTAATTGGGCCGCCCGATTAGGCTGGTGAATTTTCCGGTTTTTCACTTACGTCAGGCGATTTGTCCAAAGCTTGTGGCTCGCATTTTAATTACTCACGCATTGAGTAATTAAAGTATAGTCGCCTCGGAACCAGATGCAAGAAAAATTATAAAACGGACATCCGCTTCGTCAGTGTTTTAGAGCCTGTTTTTCACTCCTTATACCCTGATTCTCAATATGAAAAACTGCTTTCGACGCCGAAACCCTAAAGAGGTTAAAAAATATTGGAATTTTTACTGGAATATACTCAATCGCTGAGTTATAAAATTTAAAGTTGTCGTCCGCCTCAGAAATAATTTGGACCAGGGCAGCATAATTGAAATTGGTTTTATTGATAGTTGCATCAAAAGTCAATATTGACGCATAAATACGGCGATGAGAGAGTGAATTCAACGCGTCGCGATACTTTTGACCCACACATGGATTATAGACGAGACCATCGAAAAATCACCTGTTTATTGGGAGTGGCCTGTCAGTGACAATAGAAACTGACAATGTGGGATCACTCAATGAGTTACGAACGATCGGCCATGCCCATGAGAAGGTGATCCTGAATTTACTGAGGCAGCATCAGCAGCTTTCCCAGACCGATCTTTGCAAAATGACCGCGTTGAACAGCTCAACCATCAGCTATGCGGTCGGACGTCTTCGGGAGAAAGGGTTGATTAGCGAATCACCTGGCGAGAGTAAGAAAAGGGGGGTCAAACCGACGATTATCACGCTGAATCCTTCTGGCTTGTATATCATTGGGGCCGAGATTAATCCCAGCTATATCCTGATGGGATTGTTTAATTTTAACGGCCAGTTGATTGACAGTACTAAAACCGAAATATTAACCGTCAATAACAAGCCGGAAGTTGTTATTGATGAGTTGGTGAAAATGTTAACCGGATTGACCAGTCGCTATGGTATTCTGACTGAAAAACTACTGGGGATCGGGATCACGCTGAGTGGTTCGATCAGTAGTGAAGGAGTGGTTAATTTGGCCAGTCCCCTGGGATGGAAAAATGTGCCGTTAAAGGCTAAAATTAAAGATCGTGTGCCTGTGCCGGGATATGTTTATTCCACACGAGTACGGCTTCTGGCGGAGGTGGACCTGACGGCCAGGGGACATTCCAGGAATATTCTTTACCTCAACGTGGCCAATGGGGTCGGTAGCAGTGTGATCATTGATGGGACTCTGGCATGCGGGTCAACGGGCAGGGCAAGTGAAATTGGACACATCGTTATTACGCCGGACGGACTGCCCTGTGGTTGTGGTAATAAAGGTTGCCTGGAAACCCTCATTTCAGGGCCGGCGATCTCCAAACGGATTAAAGCCGACATAGCCGCCGGCGTTGAAACTTCATTAAGCCAGCAGTTAAACGGTGAGGATCTGCCGGAAGAAATTATCAAAAAGTGGGGACAGTCCATAAGGAGCGGCGATGCCTATTCACTTGACTTGCGCGAGATGGTCGCTCTGAATCTCAGTCGCGTCGCTGGCATTGCCATTAATTGTTATGACCCGGACCTGATTTTATTAGCCGGGTATGTCACACAGGCCTGTAATGGGTATTTGATCGAACAGATCCAAGAAACAATGGGGACCGATGTTTACGATAACGCATCACGCCAAATTTGTATCATCCCCGCCCAGGCCGGCCAGGAGGCCCCGATGCGTGGCGTCGCCATTGCTGTTTTGCAAAATGCGTTGAGGGTCTAGAGCGGTTCCCATGTTAAAAAACATTGTACGAATTTTAAATCACCCTTTAAGAGGGGCAAAACCGGCGCCAAATCATGATCGAGCGGGATATGACCCTGGCGTTAAAACAGGAGTATCGTTATGAAAAAGACACTTTTAGTTGATGGCCACGTCAAAAGGCATTTTTCGGCTTTAAAATCACCCCTTAAGATGCGGGAAATGGGCTTCAAAAATACTTTTGACGCTGGCGTTTTATTTATCATTGTTGCTTTACTGGTTCAGATCAATTGTTCCTATGGCCAGTCGGATCTTATCGCCCCGGGAGCAACGGTCCAAAAACTGGCCGGTGACTTCAAGTTCACCGAAGGCCCCGCCGCCGATAAAATGGGAAATGTGTTCTTTACCGATATCCCCAACAACCGAATTCATAAATGGTCTCTCGATGGCAAACTGTCGATCTATCGTGAGAATTCCGGCGGCGCCAATGGTTTATTTTTTGATAAGAAGGGAGATCTGCTGGTCTGCGAGGGCAATAATCATCGAGTGACCTCCATAGATGCCAGGGGGAAGGTGACCGTATTGGCCGAAACCTATAAGGGCAAGAAGTTAAATAAACCCAATGACCTCTGGCCCGATCCAAAAGGGGGTATCTACTTCACCGATCCGGTCTATGGTGTTCCGGTCGTTCAGGACGGCGAACATGTCTATTATATATCGCCGGATAAAAGCAAGGTGACCCGTGTTATCGATGACATGGTGCGCCCCAATGGCATTATCGGCACCCCCGACGGTAAAAGGCTCTATGTGGCCGATCACGGCGGCAATAAGGCCTGGCGATATGACATCAACAAAGATGGTACACTAACCAATAAAACATTTTTCGCCCCCGGCGGCTCCGACGGCATGACCATCGACGATCAGGGCAATATCTACCTGACCACAAGTG
Organism: Phycisphaerae bacterium; assembly: GCA_021736565.1. Lineage (GTDB taxonomy): Bacteria > Planctomycetota > Phycisphaerae > Sedimentisphaerales > SM23-30 > JAIPFO01. Next base: position 5,638 of record JAIPFO010000123.1, read on the forward strand.
CGGTGATGGTCTATTCGCCCAAAGGCAAAAAGATCACCCAGATCAACACCCCCGAACGCCCCGCCAACGTCTGCTTCGGCGGTAAAGACAACAACCAACTATTCATCACCGCCCGAAAATCACTATACACCATCCAAATGCAGGTCCACGGCGTAAAACAACCCAGGCCCAAAAAAAAGTAGGATGGGCAACTTGTTGCCTATGCTGAACGCTAAAAAGCTATTTCGCCCCTTTGATCAAAATCTTCCGGTTGCACTTGGAACATTGCACCTGTGAACCCGAGAAGGCCGGGGATAGTTGGACGAGATTACCGCAAACGCATTTGAATGACTCCCAGTCGTTGCCTTGTCTGCGATAGTAGGGTGTTTTTTCCTTTATGGTCGGTTTGGCCGGTGCTTGACTTGTTTGGGGACCGAAGGCACCTTCTGCCCCCATCGCGGCGATGGCCGCTAGTTCGGTATGGGGCAGATCGTTGATCTTGCCGCAGCGAGGGCATTTTACCGACGGCTTTTTGAAATCGGGCGGGATTTTCATTTTGAGCCCGCAGGCGCAGCCCAAAAAGGCAAACTGGTTGACCGCTCGCATCAAATCGCCCATATCGCGTGTGGATTGTTTGCGTGATGCAGCCGGACGTCCTGCTGAGGTGCCTTGGCGAAGGGGAACCGCCACACTTTCGGCCAGGGATGATTCGGGGATCAAATCCTTATTTTTTGTAGTAAATCGGGCGTAAGCGTTCTGATAGGTCTTAAAATCAGCACCCTGCGACATCGCCCGCAGAATCCCGATTCGCTTAAGGATCGGCGGGTGCGTGCTGGAGAGACTGCTGAGATTCTGCTTACCGCCGGCCAGGGGGTTGGAGATATACATCGGGGCGGTCACTTTATTGGCCGTGGGCAGTTCTTCATGACTATTCGAGATAACTTCCAGAGCCGAGGCCAGCCCTTCGGGGTAGCGGGTCAGCCGTACCGCCGAGGCATCTGCCAGGTATTCCCGCTTCCGGCTGATGGCGTAATAGAGCAGGTGAGCCAGGATGGGGACCAGAATTGCAATTACGATGGTTATTATCAGGATGGCCCAACCTCCGCCACCTTTAGAGTCACCACCACCATATCTGCGGCCATGCCCTCCTCCGGAATACAACATGCCTCGTAGAAAAACTTGCGAGATCAGTACAATACTGCCCAACATGATCCCGGAAAATGTCATGAACAATACATCGCGATTGATGATATGCGACATTTCATGAGCAATAACCCCCTGGAGTTCATCCCGATTCAGTTTTGAGAGTAACCCTGCGGTAACAGCGATGGCGCAATTCTCAGGCTTAATACCCGTCGCAAACGCGTTGGGGGCTGCCTGGGGGATGATATAGACCTTGGGCATCACCGGTAGATTCGCGGCGATCTTCATCTCTTCGACAATATTGAACAGCTGCGGATGCACATCGTGGGTCACTTCTGTTGCGCCACTGGCCGAGAGCAGGATTTTACTCCCGAAAAAATAGGCAATTATCGATTGGAACATCCAGAGTCCCAGGGCAATCGCAATGCCTATATAGACAGCATATGACGGCCCGGCAGGTGCGCTCCTGGCAGATTCATGGGTAAGATTATGGAAATCTGAATAGGTGCGACTGGCATAAAAGCTGTCAACAAACATACCAATAGCCCCGCCCAGCACCGCCAGGCACAGCCCCATGACAAAAAACAGGATGATCGATTTTCTTCGGTTAGCCCGAATAAGTTCCCACATAGTTTAATTTTCTCTCAAGCGTGTGTATGACCGTTTTTTATTTCAGAACCACCAATGAACACGAATAAACAGGAATAAGAAAACTAAACATCCAAAGAAGAGGGCTTGCCTCTTGACTTGAATGTTGGTTATTCCGTGTTGAGTGCCGAAGGTTCGCCGTAGGAGGATTGGATATTCATATTCTTCTTGTATTCGTGGCTAATGATCATCTAAAAGCTAACCTTCGGTACTGCCTTCTCGGCCTGATCTTCAATCTCAAAGAATTCACTTTGGGTAAAGTTGAACATGTTCGCTACAACATTCGAAGGGAACATTTCGATCTTATTATTGAAAAAGAGCACCTGGTCGTTATACCCCTGCCGGGAGAAGGCGATCTTATTTTCCGTGCTGGTCAGCTCTTCCTGCAGGGCCAGAAAGTTCTCATTGGCCTTCAGGTCGGGGTAGTTTTCCACCACCAGGAAGAATTTACTCATCGCCCCGCTCAACGCACCTTCAGCCTTGGCGGTCTCACCAATCCCCTCAGAGCTCATGGCCCTGCTGCGGGCCTGGGTGATCCCTTCCAGGGTCTCCCGTTCATGTTTCATATACCCCTTGGCGGTTTCAATGAGGTTGGGGATCAGGTCGTGTCGCCTCTTGAGCTGCACGTCAATTTGCGACCAGGCGTTTTTAACCTGGTTTCGCAATCGAACAAGCGAATTGTAAAAGCCGATAAAGATAAAAGCGAGAACCAGTATTATTCCCAGGGCGATCAGTGCTGGTATCATAGTAAAATTCCTTTCTTATATCAAATAGTGTTATCGAAACAACGCAACAAGTAAGCCCGGCATCCTATTTATTAAAAAAGCCATACAAAATAAATAAAATCAATAAAACGCCAATTCCAATCGCAATGGCTAGCGTCATAGAATCTATCCCCATTGTAAGTTCCTTTCCTGGTTTTAGCTTTGCTATTAAAGCTTAGCCCTCTTTATGTAGTCGTCGTCAGGTCAGGCCCAATATTACTAATATATTCAGTAACGGACAAAATTAACAGTGAATTATCTGTAAGTCCTTTAATTAAAGCAGTTTAACGTAATTGAACGCCATGCATCAGTTTCCAGATATTTCAGTGATGCTCATTATGTCTTCTGAACCCGGATTTTGCAAAAGTTATTTTTGGATCCAACAATTTTTTAAGCCGACTAAACGGCCAAATTCAACCGGATGGGGTCGCCTTTAGTTTAATGGTATAGGAATTTGTATTTTTGTATCAGTTTTGATATACGACTAATCTTACGATTTCGCCTCTGGCAGAGAAGGTCCAGCGAACGCTGGCATTTTGAAGATGTAACCAATTTCTCGAACGGTTTGGATGTAGGTTGGTTTTTGCGGGTTGGGTTCGACTTTATTTCGCAGCGTATTGACGAACCGGTCGATGGTCCGGGTGGTGACGATGCAGTCGTAGCCCCAGACTTTATTGAGGATCTCGTTGCGGGTGAGGGCCTGGTTGGGACGGCGGCAGAAGAGGTGCAGCAGGTTGAACTCGCGCGGTGAGAGACTGACTTCCTTGCCCTTGCGGGTGAAGGTGTGTGAGATAATATCCAGCTTGCAGTCGCCAAATTCAAATATTTGGGGTTCATCCTGGCGACGACGGCGTAAGAATGCCTCGGTGCGGGCCAGCAGCTCGCGGATACTGAACGGTTTGGTCATATAGTCGTCGGCCCCGAGATTCAGCCCCAGGATGATATCGGATTCCTGCCCCTTGGCGGTCAGCATGATAATGGGCATGTCGAGCTTTTCGCGGCGGATCAGCTGGCATATCTCATAGCCGTTGATCTTAGGGAGCATGATGTCCAGAACGATCAGGTCGGGCTTTGCCTCCAGGGCGGTATTCAAACCGGCCTCGCCGTCGGATGCGGTAATAACCGTATAGCCCTGGTATTCAAAGTTATCCTTGAGCCCCCGCAGCATGGTAGGGTCATCTTCAACTATGAGTATTGTTT
>JAIPFO010000124.1 GCA_021736565.1 Phycisphaerae bacterium
GAATACGATGATTGGATAAAACACGACAAGGACAAAGAGTACCTGATCAAGAAATACTGGCTTAAGGAAAAGTAAGATCAAAGGCTAGGAAGAAAGTACCCCATATCGCAGCGAATTGAACCGCGATCTTATCGCGGCCATGTGTAATGAGATATGTCATTATCAGGGCTTTCAGGCCAAGCACTCCGACGAGCTACTGGAAAATATAGACTGGGCCGATGAAGATGGCTATGGCACTTGCTTTGCAATAATATTTCGACCGCGTGCGTTTTGGATATAGTTGTGCATCGTCAGGAGGGCTATGAATTCGTGGCGGCGACATACGGACAGAGTATATTTGTACTCGTGCTCATACCCCGCTATATTATTGTATTTTTGGCAGGGTTTACAACGGCGTATAATTGATCTTCAGGCTGCTGGTTTAGTTTTTATGTATTTAATGGCCTTTGTAGAGGTTGAGGCCATTACTTTGCTCGGGTGACTTATGTTTTGGTGAGATATGTATAGGAAATGTTGAAAATTGGAAATGCAATTATGAGTAGGTACTATTGGCTAAAAAGGCACGTTTTGCTATTTTTCATTTTGATATGCTGCGCTATTCTGAGCGCAAAGGCCAATGGGCAATCATGGCCTCAGACGCGGGCCGAACGTACGGACTACAAAGAAACATCCCATTATAGTGATGTGATAGATTTTCTTCAATCGCTTCAGAGCAAAGGGGCACCAATTGACGTCCAGTATATCGGTACCAGTCCTGAAGGTCAGCGTATTCCGATGGTCATTGCAGGTCAGCCCGTGCCAGCCAGCCCAGCTCAAGCACGCCGGCTCAGGCGGCCTATAGTTTGCGTGCAGGCCAACATCCATGCCGGCGAAGTCGAAGGCAAGGAAGCTGTACTCATGATGTTGCGTGATCTTGCGAGAGGCCAGCATGGCAAACTGCTGGACAAAATCGTGCTGATTGTCCTGCCGATTTATAATATTGACGGTAATGAAAAGTTAGGACCGCAAAGTCGCACACGTTCGAACCAATTTGGGCCTGAGATGGTGGGAATTCGCGCAAACGGACAAGGGCTTGATCTCAACCGTGATTACGTCAGACTCGCTGCCCCGGAAACCAGGGCTGCACTGCAACATGTCTTTACAGCCTGGGATCCGGACGTCTTTATGGATTTGCACGCCACGAATGGGACTTTACATGGATATCAACTGACCTATTCGCCGCCACTTAATCCAGACACCGAATCCGGTATCCTTAACTATACACGTGACGAGTTGCTCCCTGCAGTACGTCGGGATATCCGTAGGGACTATGGTTTTGAAATCTTCGATTATGGTAATGTCCCGCGCCGCACCACCGACAACAGAAAGTTCGCCTGGTATACAAACGCACCTCAAGCCCGTTACGGAACCAACTATATGGGTATGCGCAATCGTATCAGCATTCTGTCCGAGGCTATGAGTCACTGTTCGTTCAAGGTGCGCACAAAAGCTACGTATCGATTTGTGCAGCTTATTCTGGAAAAAGTTGCTCAGGATTCAACACGTGTTATCGAGCTTACACGAAAAGCAGACCTGAACATGACCAGCCATGGCCTGTACGCTGACACAGCCCCGGCACTGGGGATCCGTTTTGAATTTGCTTCGCGGGGACGAGAAAAGGTCCTGCTGGACAAGAGCCAAATGCCTCAGTTGCGTAACACCCAGTCGAAGAGACGAAAACCGGGACCGCCCAAAAATGTCATAGAGGTCGAGATGGAAATTTACGATCGACTCAAGGCCACAGTAACACGGCCATACCCTGCGGCGTATATTTTACCTCCGGATCTGTCCAGTGTCGCCCAACTGCTGGTAACTCATGGCGTGCTCGTTGAAAAAACGATGAAACCGTTAAAGACAACAGTGCAATCTTTACATGTCACAGGCGTTGAATTGCGCAAAGGATGGTCTCTGCCATATCCCCTTCGCGAGGTGACAGGGACATATACTACAAAAGGAACGACCCTGCCTGTAGGCAGCTATGTGGTTCGCACGGGTCAGCCGCTCGGAGTTTTGATCTTTAATTTGCTAGAACCCGAAGGTCTTGACGGTGTGGGTGCGTGGAATCTTCTCGGAGATCGGCTGAAAGTTGGGAAACCTTACCCAATCACCAAGAGCTTCAAACAAATTCGCGTGCCTTCTGAAAAAGTACTCGAATCGACGGCTGGCAGTCGGCTGCCCATGAACGCCGATGAATCAGGTGCAGTCGCGACGATCATAAAACAATCGTTCATTGATGAATAAGTTGATTTCAGACGGGAGATTGGTTGATGCCCACTGGAGGCGGTCGCCGGTGTCCTGAAAGTGTGTTTTTAGTATTAGATTGGCAGAAATAGTCTCAAAATGAAGGTGAAATGCTTGTGTTTTCGAGACAGCTATAGCACTCTACTAGTAAAGAGCCTTAGTGTCATAGCTGGGATAATATCTTGAGGTGTAAATCGTGTGTTTTAATATTCTAAATGAGAAATGAGAGTTAAAATGAAGGGTAATCAAGCAATGAGCCAAAAGACGTTATTGAAAGGTATGTGTGTGGGGATGGTTATGGTTTCTATTGCAGCATTCGCCAGCGCTGCAATGGAAAAAGACACTTCTGGAAAATTGTCATTGTGGTATGATCAACCGGCAAACGCATGGATGACCGAAGCGCTGCCCATAGGCAATGGCCCCTTGGGTGCGATGCTCTTTGGCGGGACCGATATTGAGCGAATTCAGTTCAACGAGATCAGTCTATGGTCCGGTGACCGCATGCCCCGGAAAGAAGATATTGAGGAATACCGCATGGGCGCTCACCAGGCCTTTGGCGATATCTTTATCCATCTTGGACATGCCCCGGAAAAGGTGACCGATTACCGACGAGAACTTGATATTGAACGCGCTGTTCATAGTGTGACCTATAAATACAATGGGGTGAGATACGAGCAAACGGCATTTGCGAATCATCCCGCCAATGTCATTGTTGTTCATCTGACCGCGGATAAACCGGCGTCCTATACCGGTCGTATCTGGTTGACCGACATGCATCAGGGAAATATTAAATTAAAAGACAATCGATTTACGTCGGTGGGGAAACTCGATAATGACTTTGAATACGAAGCTCAGTTGCAAGTACTTAACCAAGGAGGCGAATTGAAACGTGCTAAACCGGAAAATTCATTGAGAATGCCGATGTCGCCACTTGGATTGAACTTCAAAAAATGTGACAGTGTGACCTTTGTTCTGAGTGCGGGGACAAACTTCAAACAGGATTTCTCCAGGAAGTGGCTTGGAACTCATCCCCATGATGCTGTAACAAAATGGGTTGATTCTGCCTCAAAGCGAAGTGTCAGAGAACTTCTCGGCGAGCATGTGGCCGATTATCAATCTCTCTTTAGTCGTTTTTCTCTCGATTTGGGCACCGTTTCTCCAGAGATGCAAGCTAAAAGCACAAAGCAACGTCTGGCCGATTATACCAACAACAACGCTAACGATCCGAGCCTTGAGGCCCTGTTCTGCCAGTTTGGTCGTTATTTGTTGATTAGTTGTTCACGTCCCGGTTCCCTGTCAGCCAATCTGCAGGGCGTCTGGAACAACAGCAATCAACCCGCCTGGGCTTGCGATTATCACTCTAATATTAACCTCGAAATGAATTATTGGCCTGCCGAACCGGCCAATCTCGCGGAATGTCATATTCCGTTTTTTGACTATATTGACAGTATCCGCCAAGTCAGCGCCCTCAATACACGCAAACATTATGGCGACGTTCGCGGATGGACCATCCAGACAATGAACAATTCCTGCGGAATTACATTTTGGAAGTGGAATCCGCCGGGAAGTGCGTGGTATGTTCAACACATGTGGGAACATTTTGCTTTTGGACGTGATCTCGATTATCTTCGCAAGAAAACATACCCGATATTGAAAGAAACCTGTCATTTTTGGGAGGATCGTTTGAAGCGCCGTACTGACGGAACACTTGTTACCCCAGATGGGTGGTCCCCCGAACAGTACAAGTATAAACCTGAAGAGGGAGTTACTTACGATCAGGAAATAATATATGACCTGTTTACTAACACCATTGAAGCCGCCGATGCATTGGGCATCGATAAGGAGTTTCGTGATCGCATTGCTGGTATGCGGGACGATCTCTTGAAACCGGCGATTGGAAGCTGGGGGCAGTTGAAGGAATGGGAAATTGAACGTGATGACCCCAAAGATAAGCATCGGCATGTTTCACATCTGTTTGCCCTGTATCCGGGACGCCAGATCAGCATGGCCCAAACACCGAAACTAGCCGAAGCGGCCCGCGTTTCTCTCAACGCACGCGGCGACAAAAGCACCGGTTGGAGTCGTGCATGGAAGATCAATTTCTGGGCGAGATTGGCCGATGGTGACCGTGCTCACAAAATACTGCGTGGCCTGATGACATTGGTTGCTGAGACAAAGACCATCTACGGTAAAAGTGGTGGTGGCGTTTACTCGAATATGTTCTGCTCGCATCCGCCTTACCAGATCGACGGTAACCTCGGTGCGACTGCCGGATACTGTGAGATGCTGGTTCAGAGCCATGCGGGTAGGATTCAACTGCTGCCTGCATTGCCTTCTGCCTGGACTACAGGCTCTGTCAAAGGGCTGTGTGCACGCGGTGGTTTTGAAGTGGACGTCACCTGGAAAGACGGTAAACCAACGGTTGTCGTGATTCGTTCCAAGTCCGGCCAACCCTGTTGGGTGACCTTTGGTGAAAAGAACTGGAAATCCGAAACTAAAGCCGGAGCAACATACCGCCTGGATCATAATCTGCATGACATTGATGGCGATTGAAATGTTTGAACAATTCATCCATCAGTACTATTCCTACCGCTTGGAAGAGATGGGATAAAGAAATGGAAACTCTCTGGAATTACGTTACGGAACCGAAGCCCGTAATTAACAACTCGCCAAAGGCGATCGCTTGACCTGGAATATAACTGATACTGAATAAAAGGATATGTTATGAAGAATGCTGTAATAAGATTTATTTCATTGTTTCTGTTGGCTAGCTCTATCTTGCTGTCGAGTGGATGCAGCTCAAGATTGTTTAATGGTGGTGATCTGAGTGGTTGGCAAATTAAATGCGCTCCTGGTGACAAGGGAAAGCTTGCATGGACTGTACAGGATGGTGTAATCGTTGGTAATAGTACTCAGTCCAAAAAACATGACTATATATGGCTGATTACAGATAAGGAATACTCTGACTTTACATTAAAGCTGAAATTTCAGCCTGTACGCGGAGCAACCGGAAATAGCGGAATTCAGATCAGGTCCCGTTATGATGAGCAGGCCAATTGGCTTAACGGACCCCAGATAGATATTCATCCAAAGCAGCCGTGGAGAACAGGGATGATGTGGGATGAAACATCTGATAATAAACGTTGGATATTTCCTGATCTGCCTAAGAAGAAATGGGTAAATAAGGACATGGCACTAAATGAGTTTGAGTTCTATTATGATGATGATAATAAATGGAATAAGATGACCATAACAGCAAAAGGAACACAGATAACTGCTACTCTTAATGGCGTGCTAATTACTGACTATGATGGTGCGGGTGTGCTCGACGACGAATGCCATCAAAGTTGCAAGGTAGGGATAAAAGGATATATCGCGTTACAGATACATAGGAATAATGAAGTAAATATTAAATTCAAAGATATTGAGATAATTGAAAAATAACGATGATAACCCAATGACTTGTAATAGGGATGGCGTTGGCCGCCGAAACACGCCTGAAGTTGGGAGAGTTCAGTGCGCGTGGTTCCCAGCAGCGCCCGACCGGAACTCTCTTTCCTGGAGTACCGATCCTGAGTAATCAAGCCCAGGGTTGGGATTCCCTGTCCGATGCGGAAAAAGGGCGGGCAAAAAAAGAATTTAAAGGAACCCGTAACGCAAACAGGAAAATAAAGCTTAAAAACAGGAGCAAATAATGAGCAAGAAAACTTTTTTTATAATCGGCCTGTTTTGTCTTTTCGCCATGTCTGGGGCAATAGCAAGTACCGATTCTCTTCTTCTTCCTAACGTGGTCCTCATCTTTGCCGATGATCTTGGCTATGGCGATCTCGGTTGCTATGGCGCGACAAAAGTGCAGACGCCGAATATTGATAAATTGGCCGTTGAGGGACGCCGTTTTACCGATGCGCATTCGGCCTCGGCAGTTTGCACTCCGTCACGCTATGCTCTTTTGACAGGGGAGTATCCCATCCGAGGTAACGGCGGTAAAGGTTTGTGGGGACCCTCGCCAGTTACCTCCGGGCTTATTATCGATACAGATAAGCTTACTATTGCTGACGTTTTCAAAAACAAAGGCTACACTACGGCGGTACTTGGTAAGTGGCATCTGGGGTTTGGAGAGGGAAATAACAACTGGCAGGAACCGTTGCGTCCCGGACCGCAGGATCTCGGTTTTGATTACTATTTTGGAGTGCCTGTGGTCAACAGTGCTCCTCCTTATGTTTATGTAGAGAATGACCGTGTTGTGGGCAGTGACCCTTCCGACCCTCTGGTCTATGTCGGAAGGAATGCCAAGGGAGTCACCCCGCTTACGCCGATTCCTCCCGAGGCATCTCAGCGCACCGCCAACATGTTCAAAGGGGCTCTGAAAGCTCACGAGAAGTACAATGACTATACCGTAGGAACTGTTTTGGCGGGAAAGGCCGTCGATTGGATCAGGGATAATAAGCAAAAACCTTTCTTTCTTTATCTGGCCACGACCCATATACACCATCCCTTCACGCCAGGGAAACGGTTTCAGGGAACCAGCGATGCAGAACTCTATGGCGACTTCATTCAGGAATTGGACTGGATGGTAGGGCAAGTGACTCAGTGTCTCGAAAAGCATGGTTTGAGTAAAAACACGCTGGTCATCTTTACCAGCGATAACGGAGCTATGATGAATCTTGGAGGGCGTAATGCTGTAAAGGCTGGGCACCGTATTAATGGGGATTTACTGGGCTTTAAATTCGGCGTCTGGGAAGGGGGGCACCGCGTGCCGTTCATTGCCAAGTGGCCAGAAAAGATCAAAGCCGGTACCCAGTCAGATCAACTGATCTGTAACGTCGACATGCTGGCAACCTTTATGAAGCTTACGGGACAGGACCCGAGTACACTGGAAAAGAAAGATAGTGTTAATGTCTTACCGGCATTGCTTTCAAATCCGAAGAAATCCATTCGCAAAGATCTGGTTCTAATAGCCCGGAAACCTTCTCATCTGTCGATTCGCAAAGGCAAGTGGATGTATATTCCGGCGAAAGGCAGTGGTGGTTTCATGGGATCAAAACCGAACCATCATGCATGGGGTGGACCACCGGCAGTAGCATTGATCGGGGGTGTCAACAGCGATATTGAAAACGGGAAGATCAAAAAGAATGCCCCACCTGCCCAACTCTATGACCTGAAAGCTGATGTCAATCAAACAAAGAACCTTTACAATGAATACCCAAATGTCGTCCAGGAAATGCAGACGCTTCTGAAAAAATATAAGTCAGAGGCATCCACCGCTCGGAACGTAGTCAAGGTATCGTCAGTCACAGATTTGCGTTCAGCAATGGGAAAAAGTAATCAATGCATTATTATGCATCCCGGGAATTATGAAATGGGCAGTCAGACATTAAAGCTGTCGGGTAACAATAATATTGTAGAATTAAAAGGTGCCTATTTTTCCTGGAAAGTTGGTGATGTTGGAAGCGGTCGTATGAGTATCACCGGATATGGAAATACCATTCGAAACGGGGAATTCGAAGATGTTTACTATAATGGAATGACTAAGGTTACTGATTTTACAGTTTACAACCAGGATCGCAATAGGCTTGCCAGTGGCGGCGGTTCTAATGTTTCGATAACCGGAGACAACAATCGATTAGAGGGATTTAAAATGACAGTCAGAGGCTCTTATCCTTACGGATATGGAGCCATGTTTGGAATAGGAAAGTATCACTCGGTAAAATTAGATAAGCACGGTGGTGTCTTGATAAAAGCCAAAAACACAGTACTCGACGGTGTTGAAGTTCAGCAGAAGGCTTTTTGCCACGCCATTTTTATGCAAAGCCCGGCCGATAATACAGTCATAAAAAATTCCCTGGTTGAAGGTGTCGTCAGGGCGACCAATGACATGTATAAAGAAAAAGCTCCCCAATCCCTGCCATACAAATTTAATTACAAGATGCCCTTTAGCATTGCAGGCGAAAAAAATAAATCTGGTGTACCTATTCCTAGAGATCATGTGTTTACGTTGACCGAAGATGGTATCAGGGTATATACTGGCGGCGGCAGTGTCAGAGTGGAAAATACCACAGTTAAAAAGACCAGAGGCGGAATAAGGTTGTATTTGGCCAGCGGCGCCACTGTTATCAACTGCAAAGCGATTGATTGCGGATCGACAAATTTTAATCTGCCAAAGGGCGGCTCGATTAAAGGTTCAAGCGGAAATTTTGCCAATGGGCCTTTAAGCGACTTTAGATTGGGGAGATCCAACCAGAAAATAGACATGACCATATTGCCTTCTCCCAAAGCCAAAGGGGATCATAATATCGCGGATATTAAGGGGGACGGTCATACGATTGTCTTTCACCGAGCACCCGGCCCCCTAGACACAATGACCCGCCCCATCGTGGTGAAGGGGAATAATTCCACAATCAGAAACGAAACAGAATATCCCATTGTACTTAAGCCGTCAGCGAGTGGAAACACCATCGTCAGCTTTGGACCGGTCACAGATATGGGAACAAAAAACAAAATAACCCAAATTGAACAAATTAAGGATGCGGTAAATTAAACCCGGATTTCCCAAGTAAATCCGTGCAAAAAAGTAAAGATTTGTTACTATAGTGCTTGTGGGTGCTGTTTAAGACTGTTTAGCTGTTCTAATCTGGAGAACCCAATGGATGAAAGCAAAAAGATGCTTTGCGAGTCAATTTTGATCGAAAATTGAAGCCAAGGTTGTTAGCCACGCCCGCTATGTGACGTTTCAGATGGCAGAGGTGCTGGTGTCGAGGTCTCTGTTTTATGAAATCCTTGAAAGAATCAAACGCTTGAGACCGATACCGAATGGATATGGCTAATGCAGAGAATTGTTGAAAAACTTGGACTTCAAACGGAGACATTGGTTGAGGTATGTCAAAGAAACGATAATCAGTTGCTAAATTTGTATTTTTGCTATCACTTTGGTAGAAATAGTCTCAAATAAAGTTAGAAAGCTTGAGTTTTCGAGGCAGATTTGATGTTCGATTAGAAAAGAGGCTCAGCGGTGTAGCTGGGCTAGATATACAATGATATATGGGAAATCCCAACTAAAAGAATATGTCTTAGGTGGGATAGGTTATAATTTT
>JAIPFO010000125.1 GCA_021736565.1 Phycisphaerae bacterium
GCCAAAGCCATCGACAATCTCATCGCAAACATGATGGCCACTTTGCATAAAGAACCCCCCATTAAGGCCGTCTTTCCAAAGCTTCAAGACCTTATCGACGCCTTCCCAATCAACGTCAAAAACAGCCGTTTGAGCTTACATTTTAATAACGAGCAAACCATCAGCCTGTTTAATGACATTATTGCAAAGGCATTTCAAAGTGCCCAAAAAAATGCCCATAGAGCCATGGCCATGAATAACCTCAAACAGATCGCCATCGCTTTCAACATGTACGCTGAAGATAATAAAAGCGAACTCCCCGACAATATCAATCAACTTCTCCCTTATCTCAAAGATAAAAAAATACTCACCAACCCACGACAACCCAATCGCGACATCGGCTTCATTTACGTCAAACCCGCCGTTTCGATCAAAGACATAAAGTATCCCAGCCGTTGTATCATTGCCTATGAATACCATGAAACCTGGCCAGATAACGGCCTCTGTGCCGCCTTCGCCGACGGTCACGCCGAAACGATCGCCAATGAAGCTCACTTCAAAGAACTGCGTGAATAATCCACCCCAAAAAAATAGCGATCTCCTAAAAAAAACAATACTTTACAATACTTTTGACGCTGGCGTTTTGAAAGGATATAATCATTTGGAGTATGATAGTGCCCTGACATTATTACCCTAAATCACAAAATAGAAACAATGCCCAGGCAAAAAGAGAGGAGCCCGCCATGAACTCCAACCACATAACCCTCCATAACGACCCAAAAATGAACCAGCCACGCATGATCCTGGGCTTCTCCGGCTGGATGGACGGCGGCGATGTCTCAACCGGCACCGTGGGATACATGATCAACCAGTTCGACGCCCATCGTCTGGCCGAAATCAACCCGAATGACTTTTACATTTACAATTTCCCCGGTTCCATGGAAACTTCCGCCCTGTTTCGACCCTATACCGACATTGACGATGGGGCCATCATCGAATATGAAGAACCGGTCAATATGTTCCATTACGACCCCACCAGCAACCTGATCCTCTTCCAGGGCAAAGAACCCCACCTCAAATGGCCCGAATACACCGAGGCGTTCTTCCAATGCGTTCAATATTTTAACGTCCAGGAGATCTACTACATCGGCAGCTTCTCCGGTCTGGTCCCCCACACCCGCGAGCCCCGCATCACCGCCACCGTCTCCTCCGAAGCACTCAAGACCCAACTGATGGACTGCAACGTCAAATTCACCAATTATCGCGGGCCTGCCAGTATCATCACTAATTTCTCCAGGGCCGCCGCCGAGAAAAACATCCCCTTGACCAGCCTCATCGCCGAGATTCCACCCTACGTCGAGGGCAGAAACCCACGCTGTATCGAGGCCCTGCTAAAAAGACTCGCCAAACTGTTAGACCTCACACTCAACCTGGAAAAATTACGCATGATCGGCGACAACCTCGAGCGAAAACTCGACCAGGCCATCAAAGACCGCCAGGAACTGGCCGACCACATCAAAACCCTCGAAGAAAACTACGACCGGGAGATCTTCGACAACAACATGGGCGACCTCAAACAACTCCTGAAAGACCAGGGCATCAAGCTCGACTAAACGCCTGCATCCCATGGAACCGATCTCATGCGACAAGAGGGTCGCCCTGCACACCCCCCGAAACCCCCTTAAGTACATTCCCCATAAAGGGTTACAATTTTTCCATCCCGCCCACTAAGTTTTCTGGCAACCGCGGAGAAGTTATGTTACAATACGGAACATATAAATTGTCGATTGAATTGGACTCTAATAAAATTTCCGCCTCAAAAGCAATTTTCCTCTTTAAGATCGCCTTTAAAATGTGGAAAACGAGCATCAAATACTTATGACGCTGGCGTCTAAACAAATTTCCGCGTCAAAAATGATTCATCTTTAATCTCTCACTTTAAGATGCAGAAAATGGGCTTCAAAAATAATTATGATCCGAGCATCCTCCTTACACTGGTCCTGTGGATAAGTTTGACCTGCGGGACAGCTCTGACTTCTCAGGCGGAGGTGATGCAGCCTGCGTCCCTGGAAGTTATTGGCGTTCGCAACCTGGCGACCACCCACCCCACACTCACCGGCAGGAATATCAACCTGGCCTTGATCGAGCTGGCACCCTCCCGGGAGGATGAGTTAGCGGTTTATGGCTTCGTGCCCAACCTGTACCATACCGCCCTGACATCAGGACAGATCCGCAACCTGCAATACCCGTTCGACCCGAACGACCTATTCGAACCCTCCTACCATGCCAGCATGATCGGCGGCATCTTATGGGGCAACGACCCCAATGCTCACGACAGCCCGCTGGGTGATTTTCACTATCGCGGGATCGCCCCCGAGGCGACAGTCGATATCTACAGTGCCAAATGGTTCATCAAAAACAGAATATTGCGACCCTATCAAGGATCGCTCAATGCCGACGTGGTGAATATCAGCTGGGGCTCCAACCTCAACAGTCTTTTAACACTCTTCTGGCAGAGTAAGTTTGACGCCCTGGCCATCCGGGAAAACTGCCTCGTTGTCGCCGCCGCGGGGAACGGCAACCAACAGACCGGGGTCATTGACAAGCCCGCCTCGGGGTATAATGTCCTCAGTGTCGGAGCAACCGGCTCGTTGGGAGAATACCCCAAAAGCCTCAACTATATCCGCCCCCCCCTGCCATCGCAGAGTAGTTTCGGCCCAACCGACGACGGCCGATGCAAGCCCGATATGATCGCACCGGGAATGACCCTCGGCCCCAATACCCAAGATGAATCCGGTTATTCACACGACAGCCAGTCCATCGCATACAGCAGTTACGCCACGCCCCATGTCACAGGCGTTGCCGCCCTATTGATCGACGCCGCCCGGCAAAGCCGCCAGGAAAATGCCGACGACCCACGCGTCATAAAAGCCTTACTCCTCAATGGCGCCAATAAACTCATCGGATGGCATAAAGGAATGTGCGGCCCCTATGACGATGAAGATGTCCCCCTGGACTATCAGCAAGGGGCCGGAATGGTCGATGCGGTCAAATCTCACCGGCAACTGATGGCCGGGCAGTATGATTGGGATAATTTCGATACCAACCTCCAATCCAACCGGCAACTGGAAGGCTGGGACTTCAACCATGTCAAATATGATGGCAATGACCCCAATTCCGAACGCACCTACTACTTCTCAAAACCCCTCCAGGCCGGCACAAACTTCACCGCGACCCTTTGCTGGTATCACCGGTATAATTCAAACATCATCCATACCCCCCAGCGATTAAACTTCCTCGGCCTGGAATTATGGTCCCTGGACGACCAGGGCTCCCTGCTCGAACGGCTGGACTATTCCACCAGTATCATTGATAATCTCCAGCATATTTATTACCATTGCCAAAAAACCTCCCAGGTCGCCCTGGTCGTCTTCGGGGCCGATTTCAATCAAGGCCCCGGCGATGGCGTCATTTACGCCCTGGCCTTTAGCGCCGAACAGAAAAACTGGCCCGGCGATTTAATGGCCGGCGATTTCAATGCCAATGGCATTGTCGGACCTTCCGACATACTCCAGTTTCTGGATACCTGGTGGCGATATCGTGATGGGGGCATTGAAGGGGTCTTGCAGCATTTGCCCGAAGATATGAATCTTGATGGCCGGCTTGATGAGACCGACTGGGCCATATTGCAATCGCAATGGCAGCAGCAATCCCCCTGGAAAGAATAGCCTCCAGGGCGGTTTGGACGCATCGAAAAATGACTGAAAAGGCTTCCCACCTCAAAAGTCACTTTTCTTCGTTGTAAACTTTCGCACTCTTGTGTACTCTAACTCCTTTAACCTGACATCCTAATTTACACATAAGGTAACGACGAGTGATCCTAACAGCAAAAAAATCGACATTGCGTGGACGCGTGGCAATCCCAGGCTCCAAATCTCACACGATCCGGGCAGTCGCCCTGGGAGCCTTAGCCCCAGGTGAAAGCGAGATCATCTCACCGCTGGTCTCGTCGGACACAAAATCTGCGGTCGACTGTTATCGAAAACTGGGCGCACAAATTCAGACGGACGGTCATAATTGGCTCATCGAAGGTACCGGTGGAAAATTATCGACCCCTGACGATGTGATCAACGTTGGCAATTCGGGAACGACCCTGCGATTCGCCATCGGCAGTGCCGCGCTCTTACATGACGGTGCCGCGGTCTTGACCGGTGACGACCAGATTCGAAACCGACCGGTTGGCCCCCTTCTGGAAAGCTTTAACCGCTTGGGCGCTCAGTGTACCAGTACTCGCAATAACGGCATGGCCCCGGTCATTATAAAAGGACGGGCAAATGGCGGGCAAACGGAGATCGAAGCCATTACCAGTCAATACCTCAGTTCGTTACTGATCAACGCGCCACTGGCCGATAACGACACCATTATCAATGTAACCCGATTGAATGAGAAACCCTACGTAGAAATTACCCTGCGATATTTAGACGAGCATCATATCCAGTATGAAAATGAGAATTACAAACGGTTTATCATTAAAGGCGGCCAGAGCTATCGCCCATTTAGCAAGCGCATCCCGGCGGACTTCTCCTCGGCTACGTTCTTTTTCGCCGCCGGTGCCATTCTCGACGCCGAATTAACCCTTGAAGGATTGGACTTCTCCGATGCCCAGGGCGATAAGGCTGTGGTCAACGTTTTGAAGGAAATGGGAGCCGATATTCAAATCGCAGATAATGAAGTGATAGTTCGCCCCGGCGATTTAAAGGGCATCGAGATCGACATGAATGCCATCCCCGATGCACTGCCCGCCATGGCGGTGGTGGGCTGTTTTGCCAGCGGCGAAACTCGCCTGGTCAATGTCGCCCAGGCCCGATTAAAAGAAACCGACCGCATTGCCGTCATGGCCCGGGAGCTCTCAAAAATGGGGGCCAATATCCAGGAACTCCCCGACGGACTGGTCATTAAAGGCGGAAAAAAACTCAACGCCGCCAATCTCTGTGGCCACCACGACCACCGAATCGTCATGGCCCTCTCCCTGGCAGCAATGTCCCTGGAAAAACCCAGCTCGATCAATACCGCCGAGGCCGTCAAGGTCACCTTCCCGAATTACGTCACTCTCATGCAACTCGTCGGGGCACATATGAACTGTTACTAACCATCAGGGGACCTCAAGCAGCTTTTCTTGAGATTTAACCACCTTGATTCCCAAGTCAAAAGTAGACTCCCATCATCCAAATCACCCTTTAAAATGCGGAAAACACCCCTCAAAAATGCATAGACGCCCTTTCCCTATCTGACAGAAATAAATCTCGCAAACAAATTAAATGGGGCCCGGGTAAAACAATTGACTTTGGGGGAGTTCTTCGTATAATGCTTTTCTCTTGAGCGTATCGTAGAGTCATGTTTTATGACAACTTGCGACTTAACAATTAGGATTCTCGCGTCAAAAGTAATTTTCGTCGTTAAAATCGCTAGTAAAATGCGGATAATCGGCTTTAAAAATACTTAGGGCGTTGGTGTCAACTTTACTTTTTTAACAATTTGGAGTTATTAGAGCTATGTTTGGATGTCATTTAGGCCGTTTGTTTCAAGTCACGGTTGCCGGTGGTTCTTATCAGGACGGCCTCAACGCCATTATTCAAGGTGTACCGACAGGATTGAAACTCACTGAACAGGAAATATATGGTGATTTGTTATTACGCAAACCCGGTGCCGATGAGCTTTCATCGCCCCGAAAGGAACCCGACCTCCCTGTCATTTATACCGGAATTAACGCCGCCGACACGGTCGAAAATGCCGGTAATTGTGGGCTGACCAACGGAACCCCCCTTTCGATCCTCATCCCCAACCTTGACCGTCATTTTATCCATATCAAACAATATCAGGACACCAACCGCACACCCCGTCCGGGTCACGCCTCTTATGCCTCATTTATGAAATATGGCCCATGCGACGACGCTATCGGTGCAGGTATCTTCAGCGGACGTTATACCTCCACGATCGTTGCGGCGGGCTACGTCGCCAAAAAGATCTTAAGCCTATGCGGCATTAAGGTCTTCTCATACGTCAAGGAAATCGCCGGGGTCACCTGCCCCAGCATCGATTATGCAAAGGTCTTTGAATCCACCGAACGCTACAAACAGATGCGTTGGGACTACGATCCGTTCTATCAGGAACTGTACGTCAAAGGCCGCTTACTGCCGGAGATGCGTTACCTTGAAAAAATGGCCGTTCTCGCCGAAGTGGAAGAACAGATCGACCCGATCCGCAGCATGGCACCCAAAGTAGTGGCCCAGGAGATCAAAGAAAAATATGGCGTTCACCACACCGTCAATTGCCCCGACCTGGATGCCGGCGATGCGATGGTCGCCGCCTGTAATAAAATATCCGCTACCGGAGACTCCGCCGGTGGAATTGTCGAAGTCGTCGCCACGGGCGTACCGGCAGGACTCGGCGAACCGGTATTCGATAAGATGGACGCCGAACTCGGTAAGATGCTCGGCATCGGCGCGGTCAAGGGTGTCGAGGTGGGTGCCGGATTTGCCGTCAAGGATATGACCGGTTTCGAAAACAACGACCAGATGCACAACGAAAATGGCAAGGTCGTCTTTGATTCGAATAATGCCGGCGGCATTACCGGTGGACTCACCACCGGCCAGGACATTGTCGTAAGACTGGCGGTAAAGCCCACCCCAACGATCGATAAACCGCAACATACGATTGACAAATATACCATGGAAACCACAGATTTAGCCGCCATCACACGCCGGGACCCGACGATCGTAGCAAGAATATGGCCGGTCGCGGAAAATTACACCGCCCTGATCCTGCTGGATAACCTGATCGCCCATTATGGCTACCAACAGTTACGCCAGATCGTCGAAGCCAAATAAAAAAAGAGCACCTTGCCCCCCGCGTCAAAAGGCAATTTGCATCGTGCGATCCAGCCTTAAAATGCGGAATGCAGGGTTCAATTCCCGATTTATCGGGATACAACCCTGGAAAAAACCTTCATAAACTATTAAAGCCAACAACTTATAACAAGTTGTTGGCTTTTTTTCCTTTGGCCACCCCCCCTTGCCCAACATCAATATGCCGTACAACAGGCATAACGATGATCGCTGGGCCAAAAGCCAATATTAAAATCCCCGCGTCACAAACCCCTTGACACGCACGTCATATATAAATGACGAATTGTTACTTGTAAATAGGGGTCCCATCGGTTCTCGTCTGCTCCCCCTTGGTTTGAAATGTTCGACTCCATTTCAGGCTCCAGAGCATCTTAAGTTCTATCGGTTCGACATGCCCGTCCAGGAAGCTCATATTTAGCGAACTACCATGCCGATTGATCAAATTACGGCCCATCATTCCACCGCCACCGCCTAACGTCAAATCAATGTTAGCCGGACAGGTATCCGAGTGACTCGGCCAACTGTCAACCCACGTGCTGTCGTGAAATAACGGTATCGTTGCCGCATTACGAGGAATGGCTGTATTCCAATATGTGGCATCGCCTTTATTTTCATACATATAACCGTTGTACCCGTAAGAGCCATGTTCCAGTTCAGTGAAGCCAAAGGGCCAGGTCCATGACTCCTTGGCGTTACCAAACACCTTACCTGGGTCCCACACACCTAATGACGGTTCATTGAGACTTAGCTTGGTGGATGGGCAGTATCGCACATCGTCAACATTACCTACCTGTTTTCCTATTGCACGCAACCACAGGGTTTGATTACCCTGTTCATCCGTGACCCCAAAAACTTTGTCGTCGTTTCCACGGCATAAAGTTTATACCCCATCGTTAGCGAGCGGAGATTGACCCGACAGGCAGCGATTTTAGCACTTTCCTTAGCCTTGTTCAATGCGGGCATTAAAATCGCCACCAGCAGGGCAATAATTGAAATAACCACAAGCAGCTCGATCAGGGTAAACGCTTTTCGTTGTATCGTTTTCATTAGATCACTTTCACCTTTCAAATATATATATATCTTCGAAAAAATATTCAATTGCCCATATAAAAAAAGGCAAAACATAAACCCATCCTTTAATTTATTATATCAAAAAAAGCTTTGCAGGGTCAAGAATATTCCTTTTTTATACCTGATTTTCTTTACAAACACAAAAAAAACAGTAGATCCGGCCGAAAACCCGACTACCGCCCAAACCCGGGCAGAAACCAACCGCTCTGTGATGTCCGAGTGATTTCCACATCAAAAGCGGTTTCACATAACAAAAATCGCCCTTTAAGACACAAAAAACTGGCGGCAATCGTGATTCCAACGTCAATATCAGTTTTTTCAGCAACTATCAACATACCCCATATCCAGTACGAAGGTACCCCTGGAAAAGATGCGGCCGTTTTTAAAACCCGTCACCCGGCGACCGCATCTCTCAACACTGCGCAATTTCACAGTTGATACATAGCCCGAAATCCGCTAAAATACCGCCCTTTGATGGTTGCGTCAAAAGGCACTATTGATAGGTAAAAACGCCGATCAATAGCCAGGATCAACCCGCTTATCCCAAATGATAAATGGAGTATATCAATATGCGTAAAGAAAAAGATGCCCTCGGCGAAGTGATGGTACCCAACGATAAATACTACGGTGCCCAAACCCAGCGCGCGTGTGAAAATTTCCAGGTCGGCAACGAAATGTTCCCCATAGAGTTCATTCAAGCTCATGCCATTGTCAAACGAGCCGCCGCAAAGGTCAATTCCGACATGGGCCTGCTGGAACCGCCGTTGGCCCAGGCCATTATCAAGGCCGCCGATGAAGTCATTGCCTGCAAGCTCCACGACCATTTCCCCCTGGTCATCTGGCAGTCGGGCAGCGGCACGCAATTTAATATGAACATGAACGAGGTCATTGCCAACCGGGCAATTGAAATGCTCGGCGGGGTTATTGGCAGCAAATCCCCTGTCCACCCCAACGATCATGTCAACATGTCCCAGTCAACCAACGATACGATCCCCACCTCCATCCATATCGCCGCGGTCAATGCGATCAACGAAAAACTCCTCCCCCGATTACATGAACTCGAAGATGTGCTCCACTTAAAGACCCTGGCATTTACAGAGGTCTACAAAATCGGCCGAACACATCTCCAGGACGCCACCCCCATGACACTCGGCCAGGAATTCTCCGGATATGCCGCCCAGATCGAACAGGCGATCGAAGTCGTCGATAACTGCCTGCCCCATCTGTATGAATTATGCATCGGCGGCACGGCCGTCGGCACCGGCATCAACACCAAAAAAGGCTATGACCTCAAAATGTGTCAGGAGATCAGCCAGATCACGGGCTATGCCTTCACCGGCGGACGCAATAAATTCGCGCAGCTGGCCGCACATGATGCCATCGTAGAGGCCTCCGGAGCCCTGAAAGT
>JAIPFO010000126.1 GCA_021736565.1 Phycisphaerae bacterium
GATTTGACAAACTGCATAAAACGAGGCTGTCCGTATGGCCAAAAGAACTGGGTGATGAAAATCGCAGAAGACTTGAATCTGGAATCGACTTTAAACAAAAGAGGGAGACCGAAAATATACCCGGAAAGCTACAAACTTACCTAAACTACCAAAAAAGACCCCAGGGGTCGTTACGTTTTTCTACAAAAGCTTTCCTATCCAAAGCAACCATCGCTTTTTAAAGGCAATGCGCTACGTCGAAGCGAACCCGTTGCGAGCAAAAATGGTTACCGCCGCGGCCGATTGGCCCTGGTCGAGCATGGGCCGCAGAGACGATCCGGCCAGACCCTTTGAATTATCTCCCGGTCCGGTGGCGATGCCGGAGAACTGGGTGGATATTGTTGAACGCCCCTTCAACGACCAGGAAACCGCCGATTTCACAAACTGCATAAAACGAGGCTGTCCGTATGGCCAAAAGAACTGGGTGATGAAAATCGCAGAAGACTTGAATCTGGAATCGACTTTAAACAAAAGAGGGAGACCGAAAATATACCCGGAAAGCTACAAGCTTACCTAAACTACCAAAAAAGACCCCAGGGGTCGTTACGTTTTCACAAATGTGTCACGTTTGGAAATTGAATCTACCGTTGGGTGTTGTATGTGAAAAAAGGAAATATAATAAAGCATGAAAATAAAGAGGCTATTTGCAATCAGTTTTTCTATTCTTATAATATTTTTTGGATTAATTATAGTTCGCGAGATGAAAACGATTAGAAAAGCGACAAATATAGTTATTAATGGAGATTTTGACAACCACGAATTAAAGCCATGGAGTAAATCTTCTAAAGGTATAACTGATATATTGAATGAGATGGGTACCAATGGCAGTAAGTGTATTTTGTTGCGTAATGCTGGCACAAGGCAGAGGATTCGGGGAAATTTTAGGCCATCAATAGTAATATTAAGAGGAAAAGTATTTACATCTGGTAATGCTACTGCTTTTGTTAGCATTACTGCTTTGGATGGTCGTTCTAGATACGATTATTGTTATGGTTTAAGGGGGACAGTACAAGAAGATAATATAATATCTCATAATAAATGGAGTGACATTGAATTGCGTTTTCCTTTTGACGCGGTTAGATATGCCGACCAACTATCTGTATTTCTGCTAGGCAAAAATGCAAAAGGGGATGAGGATTATGTACTATTTGATGATATTGTTGTAGAGTTAAAATAAAGCTTTTTACTTTTTTTGAAGATATAATAGATCATTATGCCAAGGCCGAAGTGAAAATATTGGTTGAAATAACGCTCTATCCCTTGTAAGATTACCGCTAATAGTTGTATATAGAAAAGAATATATTAAAACATGAAAAGAAATATATTATATATAGGCATCATAGTTATTCTTATAATGTTTTTGGGACTAATTGTAATCCGCGAGATGAAAACAGTTAGAAAATCTAATAATATCATAACTAATGGAGGTTTTGAGGACCAAAATTTAAAACCGTGGGGCGAATCTTCTTCAGATGTAACTGACATAGTGATTGGAAAAGGAGTTAATGGTAGCAAGTGCCTTTTGTTGCAAAATTCTGCTAAAATGCAAGAATTTCAAGGGGATTTTAGGCCATCAATAGTAATATTAAAAGGAAAAGTATTTACATCTGGTATTGCTTCTGCTTATGTTAGCATTACTGCTTTAGATCACCGTTCTAGGTATGACAATTGTTATGGCTTGAGAGGCACAAAACAAAAAAATAATATAATATCTCAAAATAAATGGAGTGACTTTGAAGTACTCTTTCCTTTCAACAAGGTTAGATATGCCGACGAACTGTCTGTATATTTAGCAGCTGAAAATGGAAAAGGGAATGAGGATTATGTGCTATTTGATGATATTATTGTAGAGTTGAAATAAGACATGATATTAAAAGGGACAGCCAGGTAGGATGGGCTTTGCCCATGCTGATATAAATTGACATGAGCCAGCCAGCGGCTGGTTTTGGTATAACTAGAATGAGGTATATAATGCATCAAAAAAGAAGACGATTTACGGTAGCTAGTTTACTTATAATCGTAAGTATTGGAATTATAGCAGGCATTGTCTATGCAAATAAAGACAAAGTTCCAGAATACACTATCAGTATAGGTACTGAAGCTGATGAATTCTTCGGTACATTTGTTGGCGTAAATAGTGGTGATAATGGTTATATCCAAGGAAGGGTATTAGTCAGGGTAAATGGTAATCCTGTTAAATTTCATTCTGAAGCTTCAAAAATTATTCCGATCAACCAATATATTAAACCCGGAAAAAACAGGGTTAGTATTGAAGGTGATTACGAAAAGCAATTCTATTTAAGAGTGATTGAGTCGCAAGGCGATGAAAATACCATAGTATGTGATATAACATTATCACCAGAGGCGAATGAAGTTGCACAGAGCTGTACATTCAATGCAAATATTGAATATGAATTACCGCTTTTTAAGAGTGATTTCGAACAAGCCGATAAAGAAGATATTGCTATGAAAGCCAAGGAGTTTGCGTTGGAGATATTGGGGCATATGAAAGAAAATAATGCAGACAAGGTCATTCCTATTTTGGGTGAGGGATTTAATGTGTGGCATAAAATGGCTTATAACGGTTCTGATTCTGATTTGGAAGTGACATGTCAGATTACTTATGATTGTGTGTCTAATTTGAATAATAAATTTCAACCTGTTGAGCTACAAGATCTAAAAGTTATTCATGGTGATAATACTATTTTGCTTTATGTAGATTTTATGAAAAATGAATACGCACCAGATAATTTAAGCGATAATGCTTATAGTATAAAATATAAAGACGGGGCCAATGATAAGGAAAGACGTTTTTCTCCTCTTATACTTATCCAAAAAGACGGTCACTTTGTTTGCTGGTAAAGCCAGGTAGATTGTTGAGAAGAAATAAAGACCCTTGAGGTCTTTTTTGGGGGAATGGGGGGATTAGGCAGCCACGTAGGATGGGCTTTGCCCATGCGGATTTATGTTGGCATGAGCAAAGCGAATACCAAATCCAATATTGACGTTGACGTCTAATATTTCTATTCCTTACCTTCGTGGCCTTCTTTTCTTTGTGCTAAAAAATCCTCGACCCGCGATCACTAGCGCACCAACCCATCGCACAAATGTAAAAAGTTTGTAAAAAATCTCATCCTCAGCAACTCCGTCACTAACTGTCCCTCTTAAAATCACGCCCAAAAAACACTACTTTTCTGTGCGTAAGAAAAATATACGGTCCGCCCATCCGCCCCGAAAAAACAGCGCAGTTACAAAAATGTCGCAAAAAAACCGCTGCGATATCGTTCAAAAGTTGAAAGTTTTTGTCAAAAACTGTTCAAACCCGTTCAAAACCTCTTCAAAATGATCAAAAAAAACACCCAAAAATAAAAACGGTTCATAATTGCGATAACAGTGTCTTACCCATCTTACCTGTCTTACCCCGGCGCACCCCACGAACGCACCCACCAAAAAAAATGCAAAAATAACAACCCCCATATTCAGCCCAAAAAAACAACATTCCATTTCCGTCATCCAAAAAACTGGCCGACCACACAGCGGGCCGGCCAGTAAATTATATATCAAATATATAAATGTTTCTTTATTTACTATAGACTCCAACTCCGGCCGCTTCCTCCCACCTTTTTGATAGTCGTCACGCCCTGTCACTGGGGTTCCAGTTTAGTGAGGAAGTCAAAATGGATGACGTGGGAGTCAAATTTGCCACGACAACCCATGCTACTTGAACAGGCCCAATTGGCAGGCGTGGATCTGGATGTTGTGCTCGTTGCAGAGTTCGCCGATGATCTTAAGGGAGGCATCGCATTCTTTGGCGATCTCAAAACATTGTCGACAGGCGATTTTATTGTCCTGGGTGCGTTTTTTGATTTCTTCAAAGATTTCTTGTTTTTCCATGTTATTCCTTTCGATTTTTTTGTATAAATGACATTTGTACCTTTTTTTGACTCTCTAACAACTATATTTCCCGCATCCTAAGTGATTTTTCGTAGTCTAAATCAGCCTCTGAGATGCGGAAAATGGATTTAAATAATACGAATGACACTGGGGTTAATTATGATATCCACGTCAAAAGTCAATTCTGAAGCGATATATCGGTCTTTAAGATGCGAAAAATGGGCTTCAAGAATACTTCTGACGTTGGGGTCAATTATACCTTATTACCCTTGGTAATACAATGGCATGGATGCTTATATATGTGGCGGTATTTAGCCAAACGATTATTGATGTGCCCTATTCTGCTATGGGCAATTTATACGATAACCTTCCTGATGGTGGTGGCGATACCGGGCAACCCGTTTAAAACCTCCGAGCGAAATGTGGACCCGCAGGTCCAGCGGGTGGTGATGGCCCAGTATCATGCGGACAATAACTGGGTGTTCTATTGGGAATACCTGGGGGGGCTGCTTCAGCCGATAAAGGCCATTGAGGGCGAAGGGCCCCTGGTGAACCTGGGGCCGTCGTGGCAATATCAGGACTGGACGTGCAATCAGATCATCGGCGGCTCGCTGCCGGTTTCGGCTGTTTTGGGGTTTGTAGCGATGTTTCTGGCTTGTTTATTCGGTATACCCATCGGTGTGATCAGTGCGGTTAAGCGAAACAGCTGGTTTGATTATACCTCGCTGGGGCTGGCCCTGGTGGGGATATCACTGCCAACCTTTGTAACGGCCATCGCACTGATGATCCTGTTCTCGGTCTATTTACAGTGGTTGCCGGTAGGGGGGTGGGGAGATATCTCGCAGATATGGCTCCCGGCGGTCACCTTATCGTTGCCTTATATGGCCTATATCGCCCGCCTGACCCGCCTGGGAATGCTGGATGTCATGGACAGTGACTATATTCGGACCGCCCGGGCCAAGGGGCTCAGTGAATTTCAGGTAATTTGGAAGCACGCACTCAAAAACGCGTTTTTGCCGGTTTTGAGCTTCCTGGGGCCCGCCTGTGCGAGTATTCTAACAGGATCGTTCGTGGTCGAGATGATCTTTAACGTTCCCGGCATGGGGGAGCATTTTGTAAATGGCGTACTCAATCGTGACCGGGCGATGATACTCGGTACGGTTATGGTTTATTCTACGATGATCATACTATTCAATTTAATCGTTGACCTGATGTATGCGGCGGTGGACCCGCGGATTGAGGTGGGGAGATCATGAGTGAAAAAACCGACCAGACCGACCCCGTACAGAAGACTCTTAGACGACGCCCCTGGACTCGCTTCCGCCGAAATCGTTCGGCAATGATCTCATTGGGCCTATTAAGCCTGATCTTACTGGCATGCATCGCGACGCTGCCGATATCCGCATCTCAATACCAACAGCAGGATTTAAGCTTAAACCGCCAGGGCCCGTCACTAATGGGTACGTTCGCGCCCTTCGGTTATGACGCTTTGGGCCGTAATTTATTGTGGCGATGCCTGCTCGGTGGCCTGGTGAGCTTAGGAATAGGCCTGGCAGCCGCGACGATCTCAGTCACGATCGGCACGATGTGGGGAGCGATCGCCGGCTGGTATGGCGGCCGGGTGGATAATATGATGATGCGGCTGGTCGATATTTTGTACGGGTTGCCGTATGTACTCATGATCATCCTGCTGAAAATCGCCTTTGAGCCCCAGTTGATCAAGCTGCTGGCTCCATTTTTTGAAAAAGAGGCCGCGAAGGTGGCCAATATCGCGATTTTATTCCTGGCAATCGGCGGGGTGAGCTGGCTGACCATGGCACGGGTCATTCGAGGGCAGGTCCTTTCACTCAAGGCCCAGCCATTTATCGAAGCCACCCAGGCATTGGGGTTACCGACCCGGCGGGTCATTATGCGGCACCTCCTGCCTAATTTACTCGGACCGATCATAGTCTATACCACCCTGACAGTCCCCCAGGCCATTTTACAGGAATCATTTTTAAGCTTTCTTGGAATCGGCGTTCAGGCACCAGTGCCCTCATGGGGTGCGTTAGCGGCAGAGGGTGTCAAGTCGGTAAATACCGTAGAAAGCTTCTGGTGGATGGTCGTGTTCCCCTGTGGATTACTCGGGATAACGCTGCTGTGCCTGAATTTTATCGGCGATGGATTGCGCGACGCATTTGACCCCAAAGCAGCCCGGTGATGTATTTTCTGCAATGAATGCCAGGTAGGCGATCGAGGTTTGCCTGAATGGCTGTATGGGCCCTTTTGGGGGTTCGAGCGGAGGGCGGTGGGGAGAGAGCCGGCGATATTGAGTTGTAAGTTGTTGTAAATAAGTAGGTTATATATTTATCAATTTTATTTATATTTTTTTCAAAAGAGGGTTGCAATCGGTGGTGTGGGTTGATATAATTCTCATCTTACCTTCTCGCAAGGGGTAGTACGTTTAAGAGATAAGCGTGCGATGGGCTGAAAGCGACGCGGCTTGTTCAGTTCAGACCTCCGGGTAGGGCTTCCAGAGCGACAGGCTCTCCCGCGTCCGATCTGATAAGTGGTCAGGCTGGACATTACTCGTTGAGATTTAATATATAATATATTTATCAATACCCGATGGTGTAATTGGTAACACACAAGTTTTTGGTACTTGCATTCCAGGTTCGAGTCCTGGTCGGGTAATTTGTACCAAGCGAGAGATGTTGGCTGACGGCCGTAGTATTTTTAAGTCGTCATAACAAAGGGCTTTTTGTGAATCAAAAAGAAAATTTACGCATATTTAGTGGCACGGCCAATCCGGAACTGGCTCGTAAGGTGTGTCAGCATATTGGAGTTCCCCTAGGGCGTGCTGTGATACAGCCATTTCCGGATGGCGAAACGCATGTTCGCGTGGAAGATGATGTGCGAGGCCGCGATTGCTTTGTCATTCAGCCCACCTGTACGCCGGTGAATCACAATTTGATGGAATTGCTGATTTTTATTGATTGCTTGCACCGTGCCTCTGCCAGACGAATTACTGCGGTATTGCCCTATTTTGGCTATGCCCGTCAGGATCGCAAAAGTGAAGGTCGCACACCGATCAGCGGAAAGCTGGCGGCGAATCTTCTGACCACGGCCCGGGCCGATCGGATTTTGACGATCGATCTGCATGCCGAACAGATGCAGGGATTCTTTGATATCCCGGTCGATCACCTGACCGCGGTCCCGGTAATTACGAAATACTTCAAGAATCTGGATGTTCCAAATAGGGTCTTAGTTTCCCCGGATTTGGGAAATGTGAAGACAGCCAACGTCTACGCGACGCGTTTGGGCGGAGAGCTGGCGATAATCGACAAACGGCGCAAGAGCGGAAGCGAAGCGGAATCTGTGCGTATTATTGGTGATGTCAGGGGCAAGGATGTGTTCATGTTTGATGATATGATCACAACCGCCGGTACGATTTGCTCGGCGGTTCGACTCTTGAAAAAAAATGGGGCCAATTCGGTACGGGTCGCGGCGACACATGGTGTGTTTGCACCGCCGGCGTATGAGCGGTTAAGTCAAACGCCCATTGATGAGATCGTGGTGACCGATACGGTTCCACTGAGTGAAGAGGGGCGGAAGCTAAAAAATTTAACGGTACTGAATGTCGCAAGCATACTTGGTGAAGCGATAGAACGTATTCATAATAATCAATCTGTCAGTGAGATTTTTAAAAGAGAAATATAAGGCGAGGTAGCTATGTCATCTGAAACCATGATTTTAAAAGCAGAAAAACGAGACGAACTAGGAACAAAGGCGGCTCGCCGTCAGCGGGCCAACGGCCTGGTGCCCGTGGTTATTTATGGCCATAAGAAGGCGCCGCAGTCGATATTGCTGAATTACCATGATTTAGCAATGGAAATTCAGCATCATCATCGATTGTTAGATGTGGATATCGATGGGACGGTTGAGAAGTTACTGATCAAAGATATTCAGTATGACTATCTGGGTGATACGATTGTGCACCTTGACCTGACGCGTGTCAATATTGATGAACGTGTAACCGTTACGGTGAGCGTTGAGTTGAAGGGCATCCCGGCGGGTACCAATGAAGGTGGTGTTTTGGAGCAGACCCTCACGGAAGTTGAGCTGGAATGCCTGGCGTTCAGTATTCCCGAATCGATCAAAGCGAATGTAAAAGAGATGGCTATTGGCGATGCATTGAAGGCGGGTGATTTGGTATTGCCATCCGGTGCGACGTTAATAACGGACCCTGAGAATCGTATTGCGACCGTTAAGGTTATCGTTGAGAAGGAAGAAGATTCCGAATTGGGTGAAGGCGAGGAAGGAACATCCGCTGAGCCCGAACTCATTGGTGGCCGAGATGAGGGTGACGACGACGATTCCAAATAAGGCTTTCCGATTCAATGAAACTGATAGTAGGATTAGGCAATCCGGGCATAGAATATAAGAATAGCCGGCACAATGTAGGGTTTTGTGTCATCGATGTTTTGGCAAGGCGCTGGTCAATAGACATGACGCGTCGAAAACATCAGGCCCGCTGCGGCGATGGCCTGATCGGCCTGGAACGCGTGGTGATGTTAAAGCCCCAAAAATATATGAATCGTAGTGGCGGCAGTGTAGCGGCAGCGGTTCAGTTTTATAAGATACCGCAGGAGAATATCCTGGTGATCGTAGACGATATGGCCCTGGCGTTAGGGCGTCTTCGATTGCGGGCACAAGGCTCGGCGGGCGGCCATAACGGGCTGAAGGACATCATCACACATTTGGGTGGGATGGGATTCAGCCGCCTTCGGGTAGGCATTGGTGCGGCACCTGGCGAAAATGCCGTGAGTCATGTTTTGGGGAATTTTAGCCCTGACGAGCTTGACATATTAGGGCCGGCATTAAATGAGAGTGCCGATGCAGTTGAATACTGGTTGAAAAATGATATCAGCCAGACGATGACAAAATATAATAAGAATGGAAGCTGAATTGACAAAGTGTCAAATTCAGATAATTTAAAATTGTAACTTTATGGTAACATTTAATTGCCGCACAATTATGTGCAGGAGGTGTTACGTTGGCCAATAGTGTCATGCGTAAATACGAAGGTATGTTTTTAGTGGATGCAGCCGCAGCGTCAGCCGATTGGGATGGCATTGTTGGGCAGATCACTACCGCATAAGATCGGGCCAGTGCGGAAATAGTCAGCCTGAATAAATGGGATGATCGTCGCTTGTGCTTTGAGATCCAAAAGCGTAATCGCGGCACCTATATTCTGTGCTATTTCAATACATTGCCTGAGAGTCTTTCAAACATAGAGCGCGATGTTCAGATTTCCGAAGATATCTTGCGGGTGCAGATCTTGCGGGCCGACCGAATTCCTCAGGATATTCTTGATATTCCGACGCCGGCGATGGCGGCGGAGCAAG
>JAIPFO010000127.1 GCA_021736565.1 Phycisphaerae bacterium
CATGGGTATTATTGATCGTGATCGAGTCGCTGGTGAAAAAGATGCGTTTGAAATCTTCCGGTGCGGTTTCAAAAACGACATTACCTTCAGCACGCACATAGCCGATCTCACCCAAAAGATGACTCACGGAGTCCGGGTCGGCCAATGGCGAGTTTGGATCGCTTTGACTGACAACCTTCAAGTCGTTGCAGAACAGTTGAGAGCGGCCCTTGGGCCATTTCTCCGAAAACGCAGGCGGAGCAAGCGGGGAACCCTCATTGTTAGGGTCTGACAGGAGGGGCATCTGGTGCATGGCGATCCCGTGGGTGAAATGGATGTTTTCCTTTTTAATGTCAAATTCCATTTCATCAAGGAAATGAACCAGCGTATAGCCGGACCCGGAGGATATGGAATTCGATAACAGTGACGACAATGAATTATCGGGGATATTGGGGGCAGTGGCGCCATTGGCCACGGCCATTTCAGTATTCTCAACGGTTGTATCGGGTATGATTTTCTGGACCGGTGTATTTAACATGTCAATCCAGCCTTTACCTGTGGCCAGAAGTATTTCGGTTTTCTTGTCGAAATTCAGCGTTTTAACTTGCATTTGCATCAGGGAAGTTAGCGAGCCGGAGGGCCGGTCAAACTGACGGCTCACCAGGTGGACCGGTTGCGCATCCGTGCCAAAGGCCGTCAGGCTGTTTAGCTCCTTGCGCTTTTCCGTCGCCCTGCCCAGGGGCTTGGATGGTGCCGCGATATTTTCGGGGGTTCGTTCCTGGATTGGGTCGTCAGGCGTTTCCAGGGTGATGACCATCTCCGGACAGGTCAGGACGCTAACACGTGGCCCGGCCTTAGTTTCTCCGGTGATCTCAGTGGTGACCTTCTGGAATGTCATCGTCTCAGAATCAGTGCTGTATAACGCACCCTGGGCCCAGCGAACCTGGATATCGGTGGGCTTTTCGATTTGCTCGCCGGTAAGGCTGGTCTTACTTTTCAGCTTCATGGAGCCCTCACCGGGGATATTGCAATCGCCGCGGGCAAGGTCTAAAATAATTTTATCACCAAGGAGACGGCCATGATCGGCCAGTTCGATGACAGAATTCGGCCCGGTAATATTCCATAGGCCGGACTCCATGATATCACCTTCCTGGCCGTCTCCGTCGATATGCTCGCTGGTGACGGCGAAATGATTGACCTTATCTTTGAGAATGATCTTACCACCCGGGGCATCAATATTTGCCGATACCAGTTGGCTCCTACCGAATAAATCGCCCATACCCGCCAAAGAGCCGGTATTTTTCTTCTTTTCGGGCTGGGCATTGGGGTCTTTGACTGGCGGCCTGGGTTCAAATACCAGAAGCATATTGGGATCGTCATCCTGTTGGTGCATTGATTGGATAATTTCAATATGGTACTCCGGCGAATCGGTATGAAGCTTGCCGAGAGTCTGAATGCGTGCAAGTTGTGATGATCTGCCTGATTCGTCCAAGTCAAAATTCGCAGTAAAATGATCACAGGAGAAATCACTGTTGGGGTCTATGACCATGCACTGGGTAATTTGAAGGGTTTTGAGCAGAAAAGAATTTTTCTCCACCTGGCTTTTGTCCTGGGCGGGTGTGCTTTCGGGTTCAGGATAAAAGGTCATCAAAGTACCGTGGGTGGTGATCGTCGTATCACCATCAACGATTTCAGTGAGTCCATAGGTTTTTATCCGATCAACCGGCATGCCTCCCAGGTCATCGCCTGGATCATTGTTTCTTTGCTGGGTGGCAGAAGGCGAAAAATGAATTTCCATCTTATCGCTATAGTTCACGGAATAGGCGGTGGCCTTATCCTTATTTCCCCCCTCACCTTTTTCCGTGCTGTCATAATTTGCCTGGCCTGGGCCATGCAGGGTTGCCAGTTTATCTTTTAGATTGACGTTGATCTTTTGTGCCTGGGCAAACTGGCCCGTGGTGCCCAGGGATAGCCAGACGGCACGTTGGGGGCTGCCGGTAAGCTTCATGGTTTCATTGGGGTCGTTATAAATGATCTCATCTGCCTGAATGGCCAGTTCATCATCTCCCCAAACCTTATCATTATCCTGGTCCCGCAACACCTTAACGGGATTTCCCTTGATGGTGAGTTGGAGACGTTTCTGGTCATTCCCAAGCGGCTTAATGTTTTCTAATGATGTAATACGCAACGGGCCACTTGCGGTGATTATTGTCTGCGCATCAGGGTCATCCTCCTGGTCCTTCAAGATGGACCCCTGGCCTGCCTCTGGGGTTTTATCTGCTTTATTTGGGGCCTTGTCAGTATCACTCTTAAACGACCGGGTGGGGTCAAAGTCCGCCAATATATTAATGGAATCCCCCATCAATTTTCGTTGGCCTTGAACAATAACCACATCGTCGAGAATGTCCAGGCTGTAAGTAGCAATTTTAGACTTTGATTTCTTAATTGAAAGATTATTGTTTTTTGACAATGAGCCCTCGTCGGGCTTATCCGTCCTTTTACTAGACAACTCGTCCAGGTTTTTGGCAAATATCAAATGCTTCAATTCCAGTAATTCCAGAAACTGCAGGCGGTTATTGATCTGGTCATATTGCATATTTAAATAACGGCCGGCGGCACTGAACTCGGGACTGGTGATATTCACCGGGCCATTGGTGGTGACCTGTGAGAATTCCTGCTCGTAGATGATACTGTCCATCTCGATCTGAATTTCAACATCGTAGACCACGTTGTCTATTTTGACCTGATTTTCGAGGAGCCCTTTCTCAGAAGTGGTCTCCTTGTCTGTTGGCTTGAGGATCAAGAGGCGGACATCGTCCTGGAGTGTGCCCCTTTTAGGAAGGGAACCCTGCTTGAAGTCGTTTACCGCAGTCCAGAGTGATTTGGCGGTAATTCTAATAACCTGCCCATTTTTCTTATTGATCAGATTCACCCAGGGTTGACTGAATTCCAGCTTGTTTTCATTTTCACTCACGCGCCGCTGGAATCCGGCACTGTATTTCCCCGGTTTGGTGAAAATGAAACCCCCATCAATCCCCCCGACCCCGCTGCCGTCAGATACTTTGATGATATTTTCATCATCGGATCCTGTATAGGGTAATTCAGAGTGATCGTCATAATCCGGACCCGAAGGGCCGGACTCCAGACCCTTATTCAACTGTCGAAAGATCAGGAGAATAAGACAAACACCCAAAAAGGATGCTACCAGTAGTATGATTCGTTTAGTCATAGTAAATAGTCGTGCTTGGCGACTAGCGTAGATATTTTTCCATGGCCTTCTCCCACAGGCCCATACGTTTCAACAGATGGATGATCAGTTCACCCACACAGCCTCGACCGCCACCGCGGGTGGTGATAAAATCAGCGGCGTCTTTTACCTCGGTGATCGCTTCGGGAACCGTTGCGGAAAATCCCACACGGGTGAGGACCGGGAGGTCAAAAACATCGTCGCCGATATAAGCGATTTGATGCGGTTCAATATGGCAATCTTTTTTGAACTGATCAAAGACCGAAAGTTTATCGATCGAACCTTGATAAACATAGTCGATTTTTAGATCCTTCATGCGATGGCCAACCGCGTCACACTGCCGGCCGGTAATAATGGCCGTCTTGAGACCCTGCCGGGCCCAGATCCGAAGCCAGGCGCCGTCATGGACATGAAATTTCTTCGATTCAGAGCCATCCGCGTGAGTAATGATACCCCCATCGGTCAGAACGCCGTCAACGTCCATGGCGAGCATTTTAATCTCTGAGATATTTTGATTCATTGTATTGGTACCTGAATGTTTTGATTGAAAACGCCGGCATCATAAATCTTGTTTCGGCTTTAAAATCGCCCTTTAAGATAAACAATATGGGCATTATTGAAGGATTTTCAGAGCGACAACATCTTGCACGTCAATCAGGGCAACCGGGCGGTTGTCCTGGTCAACGACCGGGATTTCATCGATCCGATGTTTGTGGAAGATCGCCATGGCCTCACTGGCCAGGGTATCGGGCCTTACGGTTTTAGGGTGAGTGGTCATGATTTGTGCGACGGGGATTTCATGAAGATTGACGCCATTTTCTCTTATGCCGCGACGAATATCGCCATCGGTCAACAGGCCGCTGAGAACCCCGTTTTTATCGATCAATAAGATACAACCATGTCGCATGATGCTGTCTGCTTCTGCTTTTTTCAAGGCATAGCCAATCGTGCAGTCATCGGGTGCCAGGGGAAGTTTTTTCCCGCGCGAGAATAACGCCGCCTGTTCGACCGTGACCAGCTTACGTCCCAGGGCACCGCCCGGATGATAGCGGGCGTAATCTTCCGCCTGAAAGTCACGCATTTTCATCACCGTCAAGGCCAGGGCATCCCCCAGGGCCAACATGCAGGTGGTGCTGGTGCTCGGGGCAACCCCCAGGGGACATACCTCCTCAATGTCGCCTAACCAGAGCGTGACCTTACTGTACTTCGCTAAGGGGGATTTTTTATCACCGGTCATGCCGATTATCGTGACATCCAGCTGTTTGAGCAGGCCGATCAGCCGCACGATCTCCTCGCTCGAGCCGCTATGGCTTAAAACCAGCGCAATGTCATCCTCACGCAACCGGCCAAGGTCGCCGTGAATGGCCTCCGCAGCGTGCAGAAATTGACTGGGCGACCCGGTCGAAGCGAGGGTCGCTGAGATCTTCTGGCCAACCAGCCCGGCTTTACCGATACCGGTCAGGACAATGGATCCCTTACAGGAATAGATCATCTCGATCGCTTTTGAGAATTCATCACCCAGCCTTTCGGCCATCTGTGCGACCGCCCGGGACTCCTGAAAAAGAATTTCTTTGCCCTGGTCAATGTATTCTTTGGGGGGTGTTTTTACATCCATTTAAATAGTATCCCCATTTCCGTCACTGCCATAGGTCCATGTTAAGCCGTTTCGAATTAAAAAATAACGTTTCTATCAGAAAAAACGAGGGCAGTCATAGGAGGGCAGGTGCATTAAGTTGTTTTCTAAAAGGAACTTACAGCGGTAATGTCCCGCAGGTCACGTCTCTTCTTACGCGTTGATAAACTAATGACGCTATTTGACAATAGCAACATTAGGACCCACAAATTATCCTCAATTTTGCCCCTCAGGTCAAGATAATCATTTTATGGAATTAAAATAGAAACCCGTACGAACATCGACCTGTGCCCAGATGGGTTCTGGTTCACACGTTAAAAGTCAATTCCTGCATTTCGAATCCGCATTTTTGATGCGATAAACAGGATTTAAATATACTGATGACGCTCTTAAAAATAGCGTCCAAACGCCTGCGAATACGACAAATCCGGCAATATCACCAATAATAAAGAATAATAAAGGCGGCACTCCGTTGGGCATTATAAAGAGAAAACATGGAAGGGTAATAATCCGACTTTTCTTATGGACTCTCGAAAAAAAGGCCTTGGAAAGAATTTCTTGATACTTCAAGATGAATCTGGTAATTATATTGATATTGATTGATATCAGCGTCATAATTATTTTTACCGACTGTTATTCACATCTTATAAGGGTGATTTCAGATACGAAAAAATGATTTTTGACGGGGGAGTCAATGTTGATAAGAACAGAGTTATTTTTTAAACCACGTAAATGGGAAATATGAAATGAAAAGTAATTATTTATGGTTTTGTGAATCGTATGCCACGTCAAAAGGTGATTTCGGAACGTTAAATCGGTCTTTAAAACACGGGAAATGGACTCTCAAAATACTTCTGACCCTTGCATTGATGTTGAGTTCATCGATGGCAATGGCGCAGACGCCTGTGATGACATGGGATTTTGAAACCATCAAGGACGGCCAGGTCATTGAGAAAACAAGCCAAATCGCTGATGTCATTGAAGGCAATTTCGAAGTCGCAAAAGGGATTCACCGTCAGGGGTTGCGTCTGGATGGCTTTACCACCCGGATTATTCGGCCAGAAAAAAATATCCATAAGCCGGGCTCTGAGTTCACCCTGGAGGCTTGGCTGGCGTTGGGGGAATACCCCCTGGGCTGGTGTCCGATACTGACAACCGAATCGGATGAGATCAAGGGATACCGGCTCTTGATCGGGCCTTACGGGCAGGTCTCCTTTGAAGCTGCCATCAGTGAACAGTGGGTCGCCTGTACCACCGCCAACGAAACCATGCCGCTGAGAACATGGATGCATATCGCCGCTACATATAAGGTAGGCGAGGCCATGACATTATATGTCAATGGCAAAGCCATACGCTCAGTGCCCATCACCAGTGCTCTAACCTGGCCCAAAAAGGCCAATGGGGTCATTGGCATGGTCGCTGCTCCTGCCAGGCCTAGCGATACCATCAGGACCTGGGGCACCATGAAGGATTACTTTGGCCTGGATGGGATCATCGATGAGATCATGGTTTTTGACACGGCCATGACCGCCGATCAGGTCAAACGTGAGTTTGAGAAGTACCCTGTTACCACCCCGGATATCGCACCGCGAAAGTTGCCCACCGTTGAAAAGCATACGGACAGCTTTGGCGTTTTTTACACCAAATTGAAATACTACCCCGGTTGGGACAAACTCTGGCGGGTCGATGACGATCCCGATATTGTAGCATTCTTTGATAACAGCCCTGTCAAACTGATCTTCTGGCGCGGTATCAGATACGGGGCAGCCTGGGTATCGGAAAATGAAAACTGGATGACTGATCAGAGTCTGGAGACCTGGGGGTATGGAAAAAATGACATCGAAGGCTGTTTCGAACACATGCAGGACCGACACTGCCGGTTTTCACACGTTCGGATGATCGAAAGCAACGCCGCCCGGGCCGTGGTCCATTGGCGATATGCCCCGGTCAGCGCCCACGGCCATACCTGGCTGCCAGACCCCAAAACCGGATGGGAATGCTGGGTCGATGAATACTACACGATTTATCCCGATGGTTCAGCAATAAGAAAGATGTCATGGAATAAGGGGACCACCAACGGCGGCCTTCAGTTGCAGGAAACACTGCCGGTCACTCAGCCGGGGCAGTCCAACGACCAACTCTTTGAAAACGATTATGTACATGTGGCGGATTATGATTATAATACCACGGCTGTCACGGTTGTCCCGCAAAAACGCCCCTCGGACTGGAAGAACGACTTTACCATTCAACAGTTTAATTACAAGTCGAAGAACAAGCCCTTTATCTGTTTTGAACCGGGAAACCGTATGGGCGTCAGATGGATCGGCGATGGCTATAACCATTTTCCGGTCAACCAGAACCGCAGTGACGGACGATGGCGAAAAACCCTGGATCGACCATCTCATACGACCAGCTCACCCTGTTCCGATCCCGTGATCCATGAGCAGGGCGACCGCCTTTCCTGGTATGCTCTCTACGGTATGAATGCCATGAACATCACTGAACTGGTCACCTTTGGCCGTTCATGGGCCTACGCCCCTGAAATTGTAACGAGTTCCGACTTTCTCTCCAATGGCTATGACAGAAGCCAAAGATGCTATCAGATCGAAAACCGCTCAGAAAAAGCCTCCCAGCTTGAGATAAACCTCAAAGGCAGCAAAGATTCACCAATCGCCAATCCTGCTTTCTATATCAAAAACTGGAAGGCAAACGGAGCCAGGGTCCTTGTCAACGGCAAGGTCTATCCCGATGCGAAAGTCGGGATCAATCGTAAACTCGAAGGCACAGACCTGGTTGTGTTCGTGAATATCAGTAAAATGGCCCCTGTTAACCTCACCATTGTGCCTGCGGATTTTAAATAACACTGAGAATTCGTTGGCCAGGATCATCTTCTGGAAGTTAAAGCTGATGTACGTTGAAAGATAATGATTGAAATAACTTTTTAGTGCCGGCCACGCCGGATTAGGAGAATCAATATGAAGCGAGTTATTTGTACTCTCTGTATGGTTTCCTTGTTTATGCTGCAAAACAGTCTTTTGGGGGCACAGGCCTCTCAAAGCGGGGTCTCGGCCGCACGCTTGGCCCGACCCGTTGGAGATGGGGCTGGCCAGCTGAACTCGGCATTCGTTGACGAACTGCAACTGAGGTCTATCGGACCCACGTTCAAACCGGGTCGGGTTGCTGATATCGCCGTGGATCCCAGGAATCGCAGCATCTGGTACCTTGCCAACGCTTCAGGCGGACTCTGGAAGACCACGAATCGCGGCATCAACTGGGAGCCCATATTCGACCAGGGCGGTTCCTATTCCCTGGGCTGTATAACCATCGACACGCAGAATTCTGATGTGCTCTGGTTAGGGACCGGAGAAAACTCCTCCAATCGAAGCGTCGGTTATGGCGATGGCGTTTACAAAAGCACCGATGCCGGCCAGTCATGGGAATGCATGGGATTGAGCGATTCACAGCATATCGGCAGGATTCTTGTCGATCCGCGCAATTCCGATGTGGTATTCGTTGCCGCCGAAGGGCCACTCTGGTCCGGTGGGGGAGATCGCGGACTATACAAAACCACCGACAGCGGCAAAACCTGGAAAGCCGTATTGGAGATCAGCGATAATACCGGCGTTACTGACATCGCCTTGGACCCTCGCAACCCCGATGTGGTCTATGCCGCATCCTACCAGCGCCGGCGTCATGTAGGTTTGCTGATCGGTGGCGGGCCGGAATCGGCCATATACAAGACCACCGATGGCGGTCAGAGTTGGAAGAAGTTAAGCAACGGCCTCCCCGCGGTTGATATCGGACGCATCGCGCTGACCATCTCGCCTCAAAATCCGGATGTTGTGTATGCTTTGGTCTATGCCGCCGGCGACGAGAGTGGCTTCTTCCGCTCCGCCGATCGGGGCGAAACTTGGACCCGGCAGAGCAACTACAAAGTGATCGATCCACAATATTATGGAGAAATTTATGCCGACCCGCATCAGTTCGATCGAATCTACACCGTGGACATGTTGATTCATGTCACCGAGGATGGGGGCAAGCATTTTCAGCCTGTTCCGTGGCGGATGCACGTGGACCATCATGCAATGGCTTTCGATACCACGGACCGGAACCACATTCTGGTCGGAAATGACGGCGGCCTTTACGAGTCTTACGACCACGGGGACTCCTGGCGTCATTTCACGAACCTCTCGACATCACAGTTCTATCGCGTGGCCGTCGACAACGCCCTGCCCTTCTACAACGTATACGGCGGCACCCAGGATAATGGCTCCATGGGCGGCCCTTCGCGCACGAGCAATCGTGTCGGCATCCGGACCAGCGAATGGATTCAAACCGGAGGCGGCGATGGTTTCCAACCTCGGGTCGACCCGGAAGACACGGATATCATCTATGGCCTTTCTCAGGACGGTGCAGCGTTTCGACTTGACAAGCGTACGGGGGCCCGGACGGGTATCC
>JAIPFO010000128.1 GCA_021736565.1 Phycisphaerae bacterium
TCTGGCCCTAAAGGCATTCCGGACGGCAAGCCCCCCCGGGACGGTAAACGTCCTACCGGAAAGCGTGCAGGCGAGGGGGGAACGAGATAATGCCCGAGACCATTGCCAAGACGAATAACAATGACGATATTGTCCGACTCACCGATGTTCACAAAGTGTATCAGATGGGTACACAACAGGTTCGTGCCCTGGACGGCGTTTCAATTACGTTTAAAAGGGGCAGCTTCTGGGCGATCATGGGGGCTAGCGGGTCCGGTAAGAGTACCATGATGAATATCCTGGGATGCCTGGACCGGCTGACCGAAGGGAAATATTTCCTTGAAAATCAGGACGTCAATACCATGGGGGACGACGCGTTGAGCGAACTGCGTCTACGACACCTGGGGTTTATCTTCCAGAGCTTTAATCTCATTCCGCAATTATCGGTACAGCGCAATATTGAACTGCCGCTATACTACCTGGGATGGGACGCACACGAGAGTGCCAACCGGGCACAAGAACTGGCCCTCGAGGTAGGTCTGGAAGACCGACTGGACCACCGCCCTACCGAGCTGTCCGGCGGGCAGATGCAGCGGGTGGCTATCGCACGGGCCCTGGCCAACGACCCGGACCTCATTTTTGCCGATGAACCGACCGGCAACCTGGACTCCGCAACCGGCTTACAGATCATGGACTACCTGACACGGCTCAATCAGCAGGGCAAGACCATTGTTATGGTAACGCACGAGCCGGATATTGCCGAATACGCCACGAATCGCTTACACATGAAAGATGGAAAGATCGACCAAATCGAGTAGTACGCTTTCGTACTTTTTATCTTTGAATCATTGATTTCTTATTGATGCAGGGCTGTTAGAATGCATTTTGAACCATTTATTGTCACTTCGAGTGACATTCCGTTGTTGCCCTTTATTCCCTTTGTCAGCTAAAGCCCTGCTGAACAGTGAATTAACGCATAAAAAAGTGCGAAAGTTAACGAGTAAAATTATAATGAGACAAACAAAAGCAATTAGAAATATTTGGCTGGGGATCGAAAATCTCCTCCTGCACAAACTGCGTTCTTTTTTAACGATGCTGGGCGTTGTCTTTGGCGTCGGCAGTGTGGTCGCGATGTTATCTGTTGGTGAAGGGGCCAGCAAAGATGCTCTCGAACAAATTCGCAAACTCGGCAGCACCAATATCATTATCAACTCGATAAAATCAACGGAAGATGAATCGTCAGCAACAACGCACTCCCACATGAGTA
This sequence comes from Phycisphaerae bacterium, assembly GCA_021736565.1. Taxonomy (GTDB): domain Bacteria; phylum Planctomycetota; class Phycisphaerae; order Sedimentisphaerales; family SM23-30; genus JAIPFO01. The sequence goes on from JAIPFO010000128.1 coordinate 1,247, forward strand.
TCTATGGCCTGACGTATAGTGATTTCGACCGGATGACCGAAAGCTACAATAGCGTTAAGCAGGTGGTTCCCGTCAAAGTCATCCGAAAAGAATCGCGGTTGGGCGAACGGGCTCTGGAACTGCGCGTGGTCGGAACAACCCCGGCATGGTTTGAACTGGTATCCCGAGATATCGTCGCCGGTCGGATCATGCGAAAAGATGACATGGATAATAATGCGGCCATTACCGTACTGACAGAATTTGGAGCTCGCAAACTCCTGGCCACCCAAAATACCATTGGCCAGTCGGTTCGCATCGGGAGCAACTACTTTGAAGTCGTCGGAATCGTCAAAAGCGAAAGCGGTCAGGCCGGTAGCATCCAGATCCCTGACCAGCAGGTGGATGCCTATATCCCCATGACCGTGGCGCAAAAATATTTTGGGGACATCTTTAGCAAGACCACCGCCGGTTCACGAACGCGTGAAAAGGTTGAGTTGCACCAGATCATCGTACAGGCCAATGAAACGGAAAATGTGGAAGCCACCGCCGAGGCCATCGAACGGATGTTGGAAAAGTTTCACAAGAAGAAAGATTATACCATCAGTGTGCCGCTGGCTTTATTGCGACAGGCCGAGGCCACCAAACGCACCTTTAATATCGTCCTGGGCTCCATCGCGGGGATCAGCCTGCTGGTCGGCGGCATCGGGATCATGAATATCATGCTGGCATCGGTCACCGAGCGAACCCGGGAAATTGGTATCCGGCGGGCCATTGGCGCCAAACGCAAGCAGATCATCTACCAGTTCCTCATTGAAACGGTGGTGCTGGCCATTATTGGAGGACTGATCGGGACCGGGGTGGGGGTACTGATCCCGACAATGATCACCTACTTTACCGGCATGACCACCCTGGTGACACTATCAGGGATCCTTGTGCCTCTATTGATCAGTGCCGCCATCGGCATCATTTTCGGCCTCTACCCCGCCATGCACGCCGCCAAGGTGGACCCCATCATCGCCCTGCGACATGAATAAAACGGCTTTTAAAACGGCTTTTAAGATGTGGGAAAATGAGCGTCAAACATTTTTGTAACGCGGGCATTATATTGGCGTCAAAAAAAAGGAAAAAATAATGACCCATCCCAACGAAAACAAAAAAAATAATTTCAGCTTCCGGGCATTTATCTCTGTGTTAGCCACACTGGCCTTCATCGCTATTTCGATTACCGGGACCATCCTGTTCATTACCCCGCCCGGACGAATCGCCTACTGGACCAATTGGAAATTCTGGAGCCTGACCAAAGACCAGTGGAGTAATCTGCATATCTGGTTCTGTTTGATATTCCTGATCACCGCCCTGCTGCATATCTATTTGAACATTAAACCGCTTTTGAACTACTTCAAAAGTCGTGCCACCCGAAAATTCACATTCCGCATTGAATGGCTGGCCGCTCTTATCTTGTGTGGTGTAATTTTTGTCGGCACGCTGGCCTATAAGCCGCCGTTTTCATCCCTGATCAACTGGGATTCGGCCTTTAAGGAAAGCTGGGGCGAGAGCACCGGCCAGGCTCCTATCCCGCACGCTGAAAAATACTCCCTCCAGGAGATCGCCGAAAAAACCGGTGGCGACCTTGATAAAATGCTTGCCAACCTTAAGACTAAAAACATCACTCCGGAGCCCCTGGATATCACGCTGAAGGAGCTCGGAAAAAAACTGAACATGCAGCCCAGCGAACTCTACAACATCGCCGTTGGCAACAGGGCTAAACCCGGCGGAATGGGTCACGGCGGTGGGATGGGCCACGGCAGAAAAACCATCAAAGCGTTCTGCCAGGATGAAAACCTAGAGGTCCAAACTGCCCTGAAAAATCTAAAAGACGCCGGCATTGAAGCGGCCCCCGACCAGGTTATCCGCGATATCGCCCAGGAAAATGGCATGATACCGCCAGAGGTCATTGATCTCTTGAGAAAATAATTGGCTGAAAAAGTCGGGATTACGATCTGCATGACGTCATCCCGTCCTTGCCGGGTCAGTCCTGGGAGGTGAAATATTCAACCGCATCATCGGCCGTTGGATTTCCGCGCAATAGCGATGAGACCTCTTTTTTCTTTTCGATATAACCTTTTACCACCGGCGGCATAACTATTCTCATTCGATACCGGTATGTAATGATTAACCACGATCCCGCCATGAACGTTCAGGCCGGCATTATGCGTGATGTCGCTTTTGGGCCGCACACCGGTGGTTATCACGACCAGGTCCGCGGGGCGTTGTGAATCATCCTTCAGGACGACGCTATGAACACGTTCATCCCCGGCGATTTCTTTTGTTTTAGAATTCAACAAAATCGCTTACAGTGGAACACTCGCCCATTTGATCATCAGGGATAGAAAACTTAAATTCATCCTCAATAGACATAACAAACTGACCGACTTTATGGCCCATCAATGCACCTCACCCCTTACGCCTCTATTGATTCCAAATACTCCCACCGCTGATAGGCCTCGGTTATCTCCACATCCAACTGGTCCACTCGTCCCTTAACCGCGATCATCTTATCCTTATCCATATAATACTCCGGCTGGGCCATCTTCTCATGCAATTGTTCCAGTTCCGCCTCCAGCTCCTCAATTACCGCCGGCAATTTTTTATACTCCCTGGCCTCATTAAACGACAGTTTTTTCTTCTGCTTGGCCTTTCGCTCTTCACGGTATATTTTCGTCTTATCAACTTTGGCCACATCATCAGCGGCCATCTGTTCCTGCTGTTGCGACTGCATCAGCCAGTCGTCGTAGCCGCCGGCATATTCTTTGACGGCGCCATCCCCGGTAAATACCAGCGTACTGGTCACCACATTATTCAAAAACATCCGGTCATGGCAAATCACCAGCAGCGTCCCGCTATAGTTCACCAGCAACTCTTCCAACAACTCCAACGTCTCAGCGTCCAGGTCATTGGTCGGTTCATCCAAGACCAGCAGATTGGCCGAGTGGGTAAACAGCCGGGCCAAAAGCAGCCGGTTCCGCTCGCCCCCGGATAAATGCCTGACCGCCATCTTCGAACGCTCTGGCGTAAAAAGAAAGTCCTGCAGGTATCCGACGACATGTCGTCGCTGGCCGTCGATCTCGACAAAATGGCCGTTCGGCTGCACATTCTCCCAAACTGTTTTTTCCTCGTCAAGCTGTTCACGCATCTGATCGAAGTAAACGATCTCCAGGTTAACACCATGGCGAACCGTCCCCGATTCAGGCTTGAGCTGCCCGAGAAGCAGCTTGATCAGCGTCGTTTTTCCACAGCCGTTGGGTCCGATGATCCCGATTTTATCCCCCCGCATGATCAGCGTATCAAAATCCTTAATAAGCGGCTCCTGGTCATAACGATACGTCACCCCCCGGGCTTCAATCACCATCTTACCCGACTTCTGCGCCTCACCCAGGGCCATATTGACGCTCCCTTCCTGTACCCGCCGCTTCTTCCGCTCTTCACGCATTTTTTTAAGCGCCCGAACCCGCCCCTCGTTTCGGGTACGCCGTTCCTTCACCCCTTTTCGTATCCATACTTCCTCCTGGGCCAGTTTCTTATCAAACTGCGCCCACTCTTTTTCCTGCGTATTGAGCACTTCCTGCTTTCGCAGAAGAAACGTATCGTAATCGCACGACCAATCGACCAGGTCGCCCCGGTCCAGCTCAATAATGCGAGTCGCCAACCGGCGAAGCAGCATGCGATCATGGGTCACGAACAGGACGGTGATATTCTGCCGGAGCAGAAATTCTTCCATCCAGGCGATCGATTCTATGTCAAGATGGTTCGTCGGTTCATCCAGCAGCAGCAAGTCCGGTTTAGACACCAGGGCCCGGGCAAGCAGCACCCGCCGTTTTTGCCCCCCTGAAAGTTTTTTATACTCCCAATCAGCAACGAGCGACATGCGGGTAATAATTTTCCCGATCTCATCCAACGCCGCCCAGCTATGATGGGCGTCCAGATCTTCATGCAAATGATGGAGAGTCGTGTGGTCCGCCTCCGGATGCAACGCCAACCGCGACTCTTCCTGATGATACTGGACCAGCAACTCACCGGGTTTCCCGAGCCCCTCAGCGATGATCTCAAACACCGACCCGTCCAGATCGTGAGGGATCTCCTGAGCAAAGTATGATATTTTCGCACTCTTCTCTCGCTGCACCAGTCCCTCATCCGGATCGAGCTCCCCGGCGATCACCTTCATCAAGGAGGACTTCCCCGTACCATTACGGCCAAGCAAACAGACCCGCTGCCCCTTCTCGATCTGCAGGTCAATGTCCTCTAATATCTCAGGCCCGCCAAACGCCAGGCCTACATTTTGTAATGATACTATCGCCATATTTGTAATTCAACATCTCTCTTAGTTAACTTTCGCACTTTTCTATATTTAATCTACCCCAAGTTTATAAGTACGAAAGTACTCTCGAATAAATAAACTTAAAATTGATTCCCGCGTCAAAATTGCCTATTTCGTCGGCAAGCAGACCTTTGCCTTATCGTTCCACATCCCTGGCGATCGGAAAAAATGGACTCCAATGAGTGTAACGCCTAACATCGTCCCTTCCACCGTTCCAAAGATTCGACCACCTTCTCCATCGCCATCGCCCGCGACCCCTTCACCAGGATAATATCGCCATTTCGCACCAGGCTCTTGGCCAATCGCGCCAGACGACGGCTGTTCACAGATTTTTGTACGTTACTCCAGCCGATCCCCGCATCCAGGGCCGCCTTAGCGGTGTGGGCTGCCAACGGGCCAACCGCCAAGAGCAAATCCACATTCATCGCGGCAATTTCCCGGCCGAACTGCTGATGGATCTCAATCGCATCCGGCCCCAGTTCCCCCATATCGCCAAAGGCCAACACCCGCCGCTCCGCCTGGTCATTGCTCATCAACTCATCGATCGCCGATCGCATACTCACCGGGTTGGCATTGTAGGTATCGTCGATGATCGTTATGCCGTTCACCTCCCGATAAACCATTCGACCGGCCACCGGTTTGAAATCCTTAATCGCCTCGGCAAACGCCTGACTGCTCACTCCCAACCGACGAACCACAGCCAACGCCGCCAGGGCATTCTTGACATTATGAAGTCCCGCCATCGGGATCGTCAATTCACATCGATCATTGGTCATCACCCGATAATGCCCATCAACCCGTTCAACTTCTCTGGCAGAGACATCACACGAGTCGTCCAGTCCAAAGGTAATGACATGCCGTCCCATCGCCGCCAGCTTATCCAAAGTGGGCTTATGGTCTACTCCGCAGACTATCGCCCCACGCCCCTTCAAGCCCGTGACAATCGAGACCTTCTCTTCACTGACCCCCATCACGTCAACCAAGCCCTCCAAATGGGATGGGCCCACATGAGTAATGACCGCCACATCGATGCCCGCCATCCGGGCAAGCGGGGCAATCTCGCCCGGTGCGTTGGTGCCAATCTCCACAACAGCCACCTGGTGGTCTGACTCTATGCCAAAAAGGGTCAAAGGGACACCGATCTGGTTATTGTAATTCTTCGGCGAGCGGTGCACCTTCCGTGATTTACTGAGCACATGATAGATCATCTCACGCACGGTGGTTTTTCCATTGGTGCCGGTCACGCCGATCACGGCGACACTCCCGACCAGCTTACTGCGATAGAAGCCCGCCAGGACCCCCAACGCTTCCACGGCATCATCAACCCGCATTACGCTGACCGTTGAGTTCCGCACGGTTTCGGACATCGGCATCTTGCGATCAATAACAACCGCGACCGCCCCCCGGGCAACCACCTCATCGATAAAATCATGCCCGTCAAAGTGATCGCCCCGCAGCGCAAAAAACAGGTCCCCCGGCTGCACCGCGCGTGAATCCGTCGTCACGCCGGTTACCGCCCCCTTACCTAAAGGCGTCTTCATCTCCGCCCGTAAAACATTCTTAACTTCTTCTAATAATATCGATCTCATTTTTTCGCTCAATCGTTCAGGTGTAAAGAAACTCCGCTTTCGCTTTGTGAATGCCTAAGACCGCCCCCTACGGATTCAACAACTTTCGAATCTCCGCACGATCATCAAACGCTAAAACCTCTCCCCCCACGAGCTGATAATCTTCATGGCCTTTGCCCGCCACTAAAACCACATCACCACGCCTGGCCCGACCCATCGCATGTGCGATCGCCTCACGGCGGTCAGCGATCTCCTGAATTTCCACATTTCTCTCATTCGAAAATCCTTCACGAATATCAGAAAAAATCTGCTCCGGATCTTCAGTACGCGGGTTGTCATTGGTCACCACCACCAGGTCCGCAACCGCCTGGGCCACCTGGGCCATTCGGGGCCGTTTGCTCCGGTCCCGATCACCCCCACAGCCAAAAACCACAATAACACGGCCCACCGCCAAGGCCTTGATCGTCGTAAGGGCATGTTTAAGCCCATCGTCGGTGTGTGCATAATCCACCAATACCGTAAAGTCACGATCAGAGGCCATCGGTTCCAGTCTGCCAGGGACCCCGTTAATCCCCTCGACGCCCTTGCCAATATCCTCAATACTCACACCGGCCGCCCAGGCCAATCCGATTGCCGCCAGGCAATTACTCACATTATGTTCACCGATCAGGTTCAGTCGAACATCCAGTTTCTTCCCCATCACATTCAACGCCAGCTCACAGCCATTGAATCCCATCGACTTGACAACCGCCTTGATATCAGCCTCACCATCCATGCCATACCAGCACACTCGAGCAATGGTCACTTCCGACATAAACTCACTGGCAGGGTCCTGAGCATTCAGGACGGCCGTTGCCCCGCGTTTCAGACCCCAAAAAAGCTTACTCTTGGCCGAACGGTAATTGACGATATTGCCATGATAGTCAATATGGTCCCCGGTGAGATTCGTAAACGCCGCGGCGTCAAAACTGATCCCCGAGACTCGAAATTGATCCAGACCATGGCTGGAACACTCCATGACCATCGCGTTGAGCTCATTGTCCCGCATTTCTTTCATCATGGACGCCAGTTCCAGGGCGTTTGGGGTCGTATTATTCGCCTTGACCACCTCTCCATTGCCCAGGTCATGTCCAACCGTCCCTATCAGGCCGCAGCGATACCCCCCGGCCTGCAGCATCGCCTGGGCCAGATATGCCACAGTCGTCTTGCCATTGGTCCCGGTTACCCCCAATACGGTCATCCCCCTACCCGGATACCCCTGTGCCGCATGGGCCAATTCCCCCATCACCACCGAACTATTGGCCACAACCGCCGAGTCAATATCCTGTTGGACGGGACGTTCGGCAACAATAAAACTCGCCCCCTGGGCCACCGCGGCGTCAATGTAATCATGGCCGTTGACCTGCCCCCCCCGGCAGGCAACAAATACGTCACCCGGACGGACCACACGACTATCAGCACAGACCCGCCCACTCAGCGACAGATCGCCAATATTGCCACAAATGCCTCTCAAGGCTGTTCTAAGTCCTACTACATCCATGATACACCCAAAAATGGTAGCCAATTAACGTCGACCACCCATCCATAGGCAGCCAACACCTGCTATTATACGACGACAGCCCAACCAATGCAACCCCCATAACTCATTATATTTTGGTGATTTCTGTCGGCCACACATACCACATCCCTCCTTCCGGTGGGGATAGATCTCCCTGGCCAACCTCTCATTATCCCATTGCCTTTTCTGTCTGTAGAGGCCACAAAACACCTGTGTTCAATGGTGTCAAAATGGATATTCACGCAAATTAGACATCGCAGATCCGCACCGATTCGGCCAGCGACTCCAGCGGGGGCTTCTTCGGAACAAACTCCTGGGCAACATACCCCTTAAACCCGGTCTCCACAATCGCCTTCATGATCGCCGGATAATACAATTCCTGCGTATCCTCAATTTCATTCCGGCCCGGCACCCCGGCCGTATGATAATGGCCGATACAGTCGCTATACTCATTGATCGTAGCGATCACGTTCCCCTCCTGCACCTGCATATGATAGATATCATAGAGCAGTTTGAAATGATCCGAACCGACCTGCCTGACCAGCCTCCC
>JAIPFO010000129.1 GCA_021736565.1 Phycisphaerae bacterium
ATAGCCCCCAAAATCAAAATGGGTATTCTGGCCGATGAGGTTCGCTTTGACCGTAGCGCCCTTTGCTCCAGTACTGGCTGCTGTGATGCTCGAATCTGCTGCAATTTGATCTACCAATAAACTGGTGAGACTTCCGGTCAGGTCAACCGTTCCGTCAATCACAAGTCCTTTACCGGTCATTTTGCCCAGGTCACCGCCGGTCAGCCCACCGAGTGTAGCCTGGCCATCCAGTCCGCCTTTCACGGAAAAAGAAATTGCCGTTTTCGAGCTGGTTTCTTCCATTAATTCGATTCGGACGAGCTCGGCCGGCTGAGCAAGTGTCAGCGTACTGCCCTTGATCAAAACATCGGAGCCCCCCTCTTCCAGATCAAAATAAAGGTTTGCTGTCCCGTTGGAAAACTTTATCGAAACGCTTGAGCCGTCTTTGTCAATATATTTTACCGTCCTGCTGTTTTGCAGGCCCGCGATCACTTCGAATCGCTTTACGACACCCGTTGCGCTGGCAGCATCACTCCATTGTCCGTCATTGTCCAGTGCCCGTGCGAAATAAGTATTCTCACCCGGCGTGAAATTGCCCGTCTGACCCGACCAGAGCCATGCGTTTCCATTCTCTGTACCAAGCCCGAGAAACTCATCGTGATCACTATCCAAAATTGAGTCGCCATTGGCATCACGATAGAATTCCGTTTGCACTATCGCGCCATCACTATCGAGGACATCTGTCGCGGTAAGTGTCAAGGCAGCGCCCCGAATTACCGGGTCCGGGGCGATGGTGACCGCCCCGACCACCGGGGCATTATTCACTCCCGAGCCGCTCAGGCTGACCTGGTAGCTTCCCTCGTCCATGTCATTATTAACGAGAACTAACTGGTCGGCAAAAGAACTATTTTCCATCGGCGCAAAAGTGACGGTAAAGTTCATTGCGGCCTCAGATGCGATCGTCCAGTCATCGCCGTTACCATGACCATTAACAGGCGTTACGGTAAACGCCGGGTTGCTTATGACGGCCTGACTTATCACCAGCTCCGCCGGCCCGCTGTTATGGATGGTAAAGACCTGGGAAACACTTTGCCCCACAAGGAGGTTATTGCCAAAATCATGAGTATGAATATTACCATTGCCGTCGATTTTCACATCAATCTCCGGTATCATCGGATCAATGGTACTGGTCGTTTTGACAATCTCGCTGACGTGTTGGCCGTTATCCATTGCCCGTGCGAAATAGGTGTTCGACCCAATCGGGAAACCATCGGTTGAGCCTGTCCAGTACCAGTTGTCGCCGGCTTTAACTCCCTGACCAAGTAGAGTCTCACTGTTTTCATCGAACAGACCGTCGCCATCGTCGTGATAGAATAGAACGTTGTCAACATAACCGTCGATATCAATAGCATGAACGGCCGTCAGGGTAATATCCTGGCCAATGACCAAATGATTCGGCTCTGCAGTAATGGAATCGACTACCGGGGGAATAACAGGCGGTAATATCGTACCTGTTCCAATCGTCACGATGCTCCATTCGCTGTCATTATCCAGTGCGCGGGTAAGCCACTGGTTCTGGCCAGCCGGAAAAACCTCCGTCGTGCCGCTCCAGGACCAATCCGCCCCGGCGTTCGTTCCTGAACCAACAAAAAGATCGATGCCGATATCCAGAATGTCGTTACGATTGGCGTCATGATAGAATTCAACCGTCGTTACAACGCCATCGCTATCGGATACGTTAACGGCCGTCAGTGTGATGATTTCGTTCTGGACTACCGGATCAGGGGTGACCAAAAGCGAATCGATTGCCGGGATGGCATTCGGGACAGTGATCATCCCTGTTGTCATTGTCGGATCACTCCAGGCATTGTCGTCATCTTGAGCCCGTGCGAAGAATGTATTGACGCCCGTGTCAAAACCATGGGTCCCGCCGGTCCATCGCCAGTCATTACCATTTGACGTACCGGTACCGAGAAAATCGTCAATCCCCAAATCCAAATCGCCGTTGCTGTTATTGTCGCGATAGAATTCCACGCCTGTGACGTTCCCGTCCGCATCGGCAACGTCCATTGCGACCAGCGTCATATTCTCGCCCTGGTTTACCGGGTCGGGACTACCGGACACCGCGTTCATCGTCGGCGGTTGATTGAGGATGTACGTTCCCGTGGTGCTTCGCGGATTGTTCCATGCATCGTCATTATCTTGTGCCCGTGCGAAGAATGTATTGACGCCCGTGTCAAAACCATGGGTCCCGCCGGTCCAGTACCAGTCATTGCCGTTTGGCGTACCGGTACCGAGAATATCGTCAATCCCCAGATCCAACGCGCCGTTGGCGTTGCTGTCGCGATAGAATATTACACGACTAACAGTCCCGTCCGTGTCGATGACGTTAATTGCAGTTAGTGTTAGATCGTCATACTGATTAATCGGGTCGGGACTCCCCAAAAGCGAATCGCTCGTCGGCGGCATATTGGGTGTATGAACGGCACCTGACTGGGCGACGAAATTACTTCTTTTCCCGTCATTATCCTGAGCAACGGCAAAAAACCAGTTTGTCCCCTCCAGAAACGAGTCCGTAGAACTGCTCAACGTCCATTCGCCGGCAGGATCCGTATCGCTTCCCAGTATGATATCAGAACCATCAAATACACCGTTGCCATTACTATCTCTATAGAAATCTACCTGAACAACATCACCGTCCAGATCAATAGCGTTTGTGGTGGTTACTGTCAGGGTCATATCATCACCCCGGGCGACAGAGTTCGATGGCACCGCCAGCGAAATCAACTTGGGCGGTGCGTTCAGTGGTGCCCCGGCCTTCCAGTTGGAAACGTCATTGCCGTAATCGGACGCTATGTCACGAATAAGTGCCATGCCATCTCCGTCGGGAGCAACCGGCCATGGATCGGTGTCGGCCGGATGACTGCCGTCGCTGTAGCTCACTCTGTCTGCACTGATATAATAGATCACCCCCGGCACATGCGTAGCCGGGTTGACATTGCCCATCACACCGCCTGGCATGGACAGTTCAATTTTTTCGCCACTGTTCGATAAGCCGCTGCTTGTCGCGGGATTGTCTCCCCATTGAATGATTTGGGTTCCATCGGGAACCGTATAAAAGCTGGAAAAGACGGCTTCATTTTTTACCATATACAGAAAGTCACCTGGCCCCAAGGTGACAGGCGTATCGCTATCGAAGGTATAATCGATTCCATCAGTAAACTTCCATGGCTCATCGATCGCACTGTCGTAAAATGTTACCGACTGATCGGAACTATTGAAAAGCTCAATGTATTCCCGGTCGTCGGACTCGGCAGTGGTTGTCTGGCGGTACATGATCTCATTGATGACGATCGGCCCGACTTGAGGATAGGCATTGGCCTCGCCGGGCGTCTTTTCGCTCATGGGCACAAAATTATATGAATCGGTGGAACTCTTGTAGTATCGCCCAAAGGGCACCTCCCGTTCCGCAGCGTCAAAGTCCTTTTCTTCGAAGAAACCTGACAAATCGCCATTACTGTCCGCCGAAGAGAGGTATACATTTTCGCCATTCTCACTCAAGGCGAAGGGGTTTCTCGCCCCGGGATCGTTCGAGGTGTCGCCAAAGTGTGTGCTCTCATAGAACACCTTGTACCCGCCGGCGGGTATCGTTGTGCCATCTGCGATTTGATAATTTTTCAGATGATCGCCGTCATCGCTGAGGAACCATCCGCCAATATCAACGGCGTGACTGGATATGTTGTGCAATTCGATCCAATCGCCCTCCGGCAGGTCCGAATGAGTTAAGACTTCGTTAATAACGACATCCCTGGTGTAAATGTCTTCCCAGCCGGGTGTTCCCAAAGGCTCACTGCTGGGCCGCCAGCCGCTTCGCTTGTCCCAGGCATTACTCTCTATATCCAACGGGTCAACAATATTGAGAGAGAACCTCTTGCCGTTGGTCATGCCATACCAGTTGTCGAACAGTTCCTCGCCGGGGTCATATGAACCGTTGGAATTGCCATCCTCCCACAACTGCGGTTCGCCGGCATCTTCCTCGCCGTTCCCATTAACATCGTCATATAAAATGAACGGTTCGCCAAGGTCTTTGACGCGGTTGTTATCCGTATCGTCAAAATACAAACCATTATAGACAAATTCCTGGACAATATTACCGCTAATGGCCGCCTTGAGCCTGATATATTCACCTTCATCTGCCAGCCCGCCGGTAAATGTTCCGGCAACAAGAATATTAATATTAATGTGCCTGTCGGCAAAGGTATCGCCATACCGGGCTTCAAAAGCCACCTGGTTGCGTACGATGACCACATGTTCTTTAGGTCCCAGCTCCTGGGCCGCAAATACAAAATCCACGCCCTTGGTGAACTCGAGCCCCCCTAATGGGAGGGTGGCACTGTCGCTGATGTTTTGTAATTCGATATATTCGAAATCGTTATCGGTAAAAGTTGGGTCAATTGCCAGTTCCTCATCCGTTGGATCCGACGGGTGGTACATGATCTCCGTGACCCGAAGATGGTCTTCGACCGATAATAACACGCGTCTTTCAAGTGACTCCAGCCTAAGCTCTGTTTTATCGCCATTGGGAGAAAGCTTATGCGATGGAACTAACCTTTTCAATGTTTTACTTATACGTCTCATGCGATACCCCCTAAGGTAAATCTTTAGATCATATAGTTATCATTATGATCTTTTTTTAGCAAAAAGTCAAGCTATTTATTGATGAGTCAATATTGACGCCAGCGTCATAAGTATTTTTGATACCCGTTTTCCGCGACTTAAAGACTGATTTTAGTAACGAAAAACGACTTTTGACGCGTGAGACAATATTAGTCGCAAACATGTACAAATACAGAATACCCGACTCCCGAACTGCACACGCCGGCGACAAAGGGTATAATGACGGGCAACTGCAGTCCAGTAAAGAAGTTACGGTTGAATCGTCGCGTGCTATTTGGTTTGTTTTAAAGATGGATATAATAAGGCGGTGCGAGCGAACTGGGCGGGTCATCAAAACAATCGTTATGGCAACCGCCTGGAGTACCTCTGCCGCGGCCATAACCGTCGATAAGGCTGAGACCTCTCTATGGTCTGTTGTCACCGGTTTGCCCTCCCCCTCACCACGGATTGACGCCCGCGGTGAGAGGGAAGGGAGATGTTTTTTTACACCATGCCACGGGTTTCGATTCGCTCACCCGCGGTTATTATTATTTGACCCCTCTGTGGCCAGAGAATGACCTTCGAGCTGTTTAGGATACTGTCATCCAGAAGTTGACCTGTAACTTATGGCAGAAACAAGGCCACTTGGCGCGAACGCTCACAAACAGGTCTTTTTTTCGAAAACCGTATCCTTCCACGGCCATTGGACCAGCAGGACGCTTGAGCACCCGGGTTAAAAACACATTTTACCATAACCCTAACAAGTTCCTAACTTTTTTCTTGCCTGTTGGTTGACGCGTGGTTATACTCCTGGTGACACTTGTGAAAGGTGACTTTTTGCGTGAAAAAACATGGCATTGGGACAATTTATTCTGCACGTGAGGCGAGTCGGCTGGCCCGGCCGTTGTGTGGGGGGCGTGTTCCGGCGGGATTTCCTTCGCCGGCTGAGGATTATATCGATAGTTTGCTGGATCTGAATAAGCACCTGATCCGGCATCCGGCGGCGACTTATTTCATTCGTGTGTCGGGTGATTCGGTGATCGGGGGGGGGGTTCGCACGGGGGATCTGCTTATTGTTGACCGGGCGGTTCAGGCGGGTGATAAGGATGTGGTTATCGCCAGTATTGATGGTGAATTGACGGTTAAGCGAATCCGGCTTGACGGCGAGAGGATATTACTGGTTCCGGAGAATGACAGCTACAAGGCCCAGGCGGTCTCTGATGAGATGGCCTTTTCTATCTGGGGGGTTGTTCGACATGTGATCCATTCGCTGTGAAAAGGAGGTACGAGTAAAAAAAGAAGGGTGCGCGTTGTGGCTTTTTTGGAGTTTTATGATGGGGTCTGTTTATGCTTTAGTTGATTGTAATAATTTTTATGCCTCCTGCGAGCGGGCTTTTGACCCGGGGTTGGCGGGACGGGGGGTTGCGGTTTTGAGTAATAATGATGGGTGTATTGTTGCCCGGTCCAATGAGGTTAAGGCGCTTGGCATTAAGATGGGGGTGCCGTTGTTTCAGGTGGCCCGGGAGCTTGAGAAACATCGTGTGGCGGTTTTTTCGTCTAATTATGCCCTCTATGGGGATATGTCGCGGCGGGTGATGGATGTTCTGGGGAGCTTCAGCCCGGAAATGGAAATTTATTCTATCGATGAGGCCTTTCTGGACCTTGGGGGGTTTGGACATCTTGACCTGGACGCATATGGCCGGGATATCCGTGATAAGGTTGTGCGATGGACGGGGATCCCGGTTTCGGTTGGGATCGGCAGGACCAAGACACTTGCCAAGGTGGCCAATCATCTTGCCAAGAAGTCTGTTAAAGCGGATGGGGTTCTGGACTTGAGCGATTCGGCGTGGGTTGAAGCGGCATTGGAGCGTACGCCGATCGGTGATGTTTGGGGTGTTGGGCCTGGATTTGCGCGGCATCTTGAGAAGATTAATGTTCGAAACGCCCTGCAGCTTCGGGATGTGGATGATGATTGGGTTCGCAAGCGTATGGGGGTTACGGGGCTGCGGACGGTTTATGAGCTGCGGGGTGAGGCGTGTTATGACCTTGAGACCGCCCCACCGCCCCGTAAAGGGATATGCAGCTCGCGGTCATTTGGTCAGCCGATTGAAAGTCTTGAATCGCTTTCTGAAGCGATCGGGCAATATATCACCTGTGCGGCGAGGAAACTTCGCAAGCAAAAGCTGGCCGCCGGTGTGATCAGTGTTTTTATTCGTACGAATATTTTCAAGAAAAATGAATTGCGTTATTCCAATTGCCAGACGACCGGGCTACCGGTAGCGACGAACGATACGGGCGAGCTGATCCGTTATGGGCTGGCGGGTTTGCGGAAGATATATCGGCCGGGGTGTCGGTTTAAAAAGGCCGGGGTCTTCCTGGAACAGCTTGTCCCGGAGACTCATGTTCAGGGTCATTTGTTCGATGAGGTTGACCGCGAAAAGCAGAAGCGGCTCATGCAGGCTGTAGACCGGATCAACGGTGAGATGGCCGAGGGGGCACTTCGGTATGGGGCGGTGGGTCTTCAGCAGCCGTGGAAGACCAAGTCGCTTCGACGGTCGCGTCGCTATACCACCCGTTGGGATGAACTGCCGGAAGTCCGGTAAATCACCCCGACGATCACCCCTGGACATTTGCCGAACGCCACCATTCGTGATGCTTAATATCCAGCTCATTTTTTGACGGGTAGGGATAATACATGAAGTGATTCTGTGCGCCGAGGTAGAAACCGTTTTTGATACAGCGGTAAGGTATTTGCAACGGTTGAACCCTGTTGACGGTCACGGTGTGGCGTCCGCGTTGCTGTGCCATATGTATCAGGCAATATCGCAGGTGGTCCATGTGGCTGTATGGAAGATCTTCAACCGCATGGCTGTCGGGATCGTCGGCCATGCCACCGAGCTCAAGTTCGGCAAAACAGATCTTTGGAACGTGCATGGGGCGACTCGGATCGGTGATAAAATTACCAAACTCTTCAGGGCCGAGGGTACTGGCGATCAGCGGGTGAACCGGACAGAGTTCCTGGTAGAGGTGGAATCGGCCGGACTTCTCCGGTTTGCCTTCGGCGGGCTTGAGTTCGAGTTCCCGGCCATCTTTGGTCGCCAGCCACATGCTGTTGATGGCGTCGTGCGGCACATGCTCGAGAACGCGGTAGGCGGCGAGGTAGACGGAATGTTTGGGCGTACCGTTAGGATGAGAGACACATTTCTGCCTCATGGTCTCCAGGTCGAAATAGTCACTGGGGAAATCGGTTTTGAGGTCGAAATAGATGGCCCGATCGTGAGTTTGTTTGGTGGAGCCGGTGGTCAGATACTGACCAAATTCAACAGGAGGCAACATGGACGCCACCAGCGTTTCGGGGGTCAAGGTCATGTAGAGATATTCATTCATAACACACCTCCGTATCGTTGTGTAAAATGATACATTATTGAATCCCGCGTTAAAAGTCGCTTTTATTAGTTCCTATCACGCTTTATGGTGCGGGAAACAGGCTTCAAGAAATACTTTTGACGCCAGCGTCATTATTGAATTATCAGAAATAATGCCTCTATGTGTTTATTATATTAGCGAAATTGGGAAAAACCATATCAACGGATATTTTTTTATGGGATGGGCCCAACGAGAAAAGACGGGACTCCCGCGGGACTTTTTTCTATAAAGACCGGAGGGTTAATGGTATTGCAGCGTTCAATTTCGTTTCTTACGGGCTGATGGGTGTTTTTGGAATTGACCTTTGGCGTGGGAATAATCATAAAAAAGAGCCCACTCGCAAGTGGGCTCTCCTGATACAGGTCTATATCAGCTCATTTTTTCCTACTTTCGCTTTCTCTATTTGAAGTGTATCACAGGAATGGTGAAAAGCAATTATTTGAGGTGTTTTTTTTGTGATTTTTTTTGTATAGTCTGTTAGAATTGACGCCAGCGTCTTAAGTATTTTTAAAACCCGTTTTCCGCATCTTAAAGGATGATTTAAAATACGGAAATCACCTATTCACGCAGGAGTCATAATCATGAAGAATCGAGCGTTTTTGACCATTTGTGCTATTGTGTTGCTGGCATCGTGTTTTTCAGTGGGGGCGGGACCGGACGATGAGGGCAAGAAGCCGGTTTGTAGCGATAAAACGGGTGTTTTGGGGGAGGGATCGGTTAAGGGGGTGACCTATCGGGGCGGGGCCTCTTTGGGTGGTCAGGTAAAGGGGACGCTTGGTGATAAGCTGCAGATGCGGTGGAAGTTTAAGACGGGAGCGGAGATCCGGTCAACGGCGGTTATTGCTGACGGGAAGGTTTACTTTGGGTCGAATGATTCGAAGGTTTATGCTTTGGCGCTTAAAACGAGGAAGACGCTTTGGGAATATAAGACGGGGGATGCGGTTGAGGCCTCGGGATTGCTATTGGGTGATACGCTTTATATTGGCT
>JAIPFO010000130.1 GCA_021736565.1 Phycisphaerae bacterium
ATATGGGCTGCTTTCTATCCTTTACCGGCACAATTACCTATAAAAATGCCCAGCCGGTACAGGAAGCCGCCGCCTTTGCACCATTGGTCCGGATATTTATCCAAACCGATTGCCCCTATCTCACCCCCGAGCCCAAACGAAAAGTAAGTCCCAATGAACCCGCTTTGATGATCCATACCGCCGAAAAACTCGCGTCCCTGCGAAATATGCTTTTGGAAGAATTGGCACAGGCCATTTACATGAACAGCCGACTGTTTTACAAGATATGATCGACCCCTGTTCGAAAGGGGCGATTATTCAAAGCGTATACAAAAGTCCTGCCCCACATGGAATGGAGATACGGGAAAGTACGAAAGTCAACAAATGGAGTATGGTGTGTTATGTCAAAAAAAAATAAAACAGATTCTCACGCTAAAACAAAAACAGATCCTCAAACGTTGCCCTCAACGCAGATAAATTCCAGTGCGATAATGCTCGAGGCAGCCATTGGTATTGTGAAACGGGCGAATTTGCAAGCGATATTACTCTACGTCGACGGCCTGGAGGATATTGCCGATCTGGATTCGCTCGACTTCGACGGGCCCATGCATATTATCCTGATAGCCAGGAGTCAGGAGTCTTATGAAAAGGCCCTCATGCTGACCAGAAAAGTGGTCCGAGTCCCCCCGGTCAGCCTGACACGAACCGGCCAGATCAAAATGGCCGTTATGCTGAGTTTCTCACAGCGATTGCTTTTTCCCGGCGAGCGGTTTGTTTTCCTCAGCGGACTCGCCGAGGGCAAGCTCGATACGATGATGATGATGGAAGTCGGCCAGGAACATGAAATGTTCCAGTCCGTGGACCAGCCGCCCTTAACCGAGCATATCCGCCGCGCCGTATTTGAACGGGTCTTCAATATGGCCCTGGAACTGGCCGCCGAAGGGCGGGAGGGAAAACCCATCGGCGCGATTTTTGTCCTGGGCGATTCGGAGGCCGTCTTAGAGCATACTCGGCAAATGATCATGAACCCCTTCAAAGGGTATGACGATTCCGAACGGAATATCCTTGATAATGAAATGACCGAAACGGTGAAAGAATTCTCCTCGATCGACGGGGCCTTTATTATCAAAGGCAAAGGCGTGATCGTCTCGGCCGGAACCTACCTGCTGCCCAAACTCGTCGCCGAAGAACTCCCACAGGGCCTCGGTGCTCGCCACGCCGCCGCCGCGGCCATAACCGCCGCTACCAAAAGCATCGCCATCACCATCAGCGAATCAACAGGAACCGTCAGGATATGGCGGCAGGGCATGCTGATCACAGAGATCGAAAAAGCCAAGCGAGGAAGGTAGTGACCGATAAGGCCCGCTTCAGGTCTTACGGCTCAATAATCACACGAAATCCCGTATGATAGACCTTTTGCCACGTGGGGTAGCCCAACCGGTATGAGGAGGTGGCCCGAAACGGGCGGTCATGCCAGGAACCGCCCCGGACGACTTTCTTATTGTCGGTATTGCCATTACGCCCATCGTTGTCATTATAGGGGTAGGGCTTATAGTCAGAGCGCGTCCATTCCGCCACGTTGCCATGCATGTCATAGAGACCCCAGGCGTTCGGTTTATAGGAGCCCGCCACGTCCAGGTGCAGTACGCCATCATTGAACCGGGGGTCTTTAAGCTCGAAGTCCATATTCGTATTCGGGTTCTTGATCGGGGTGGGATTAACCCCGCTGACCGCCATTTCCTTCACCGTGATATCCGCCAGGTTCCCAAATTCTCCGAAGTCACTGTCCAGCCCCCCGTAAGATAAGGGGGTGCCGGTCCCGGCCCGACAGGCCCATTCCCATTGGGCCTCGCTCGGCAGGGTAACCTGCTTGCCGGTCTTTTCGGACAGCCAGGCACAAAACGCCATCGCCCTGGTCCACGGCACTCGGATCACCGGGAATTTCAGATGGTTCATGTAATAACCCCGTTTGACCTGGTCTTTATAGTGCATGTCATAAACACCGTTAAGATAGCTCGGGTCAAACTGGCGATACTGTTCCAGGGTCACTTCTGTCGTCCCCATCCAGAAATCACTGGCGATCTTAACAGGCGTGAGGGGCTGTTCCACCGGCGTCTCATCTAGAGAACCCATGACAAACTTGCCCTGGGGAATACGGACGAATTTCATCGTGATTTCATCGCTCAGCCTTATCTCGGTACTGCGGGTTGTCCCCTGTTTTTCCCTGGCGGCATCGGCGTCAAAGGGCCAGCCTTCAAGGCTTACATTGGCCGGTGGCGTTGTCAGCTTTTGGGGCATGATGATCTCATCGGACTTCTCGTAGGGGTTGTGAATTATTTCGGGATTGTAGTCGATATTGGCGTAGCGTCTCTGTAATTCCAACCGACGCTTGAGGATGGCCTTGTCGGCACCGACCTCCGTCCATGTCCCGTTGTAGGGGGCCATTAAATCTATCCAGGTGATCAGCCGGTCCCAGGCTTCTTTGTCGAGCTTGACATTATGGTGACCCTTCTCGAGCATTTGGACCAGTTCGCTCGTGTCGGCATGGAATTCAAGCGGCGTGAGCAAGTGGTAGTCACCCTCGGGGCCATTACGCCGGACATAAGGATGGATCGCTCGGTGGGACAGTTGAGGCAGTGAAAAGTCAGGGATCCCTTTGTCCTTAAAGGGTTCCCCTGTCAACGGGCCCGTCCCGATACGCCGGTCATTCACCGCATAGCGACCCTTGGCCGGCTGGCCGTCATGACAGCCCACACAATATTTATCGACGACCGGCTGTATTTCTCGCTGATAACTAAACCCCCGGGCTGGGCCATACCATGGTCTGATATCGTTGGGCACCTGGCGGGAGGCAATGGTGATTGCCGAGGCCGGAGCGGTCTTTGAACTTTCATGGCAGCCCACGCAGGAGAGCGTTTCGCCCGGCATCCCAACCAGCCAGCTTCGCATGAGCTGCAAGGCCTTGCCCTCGGCGTCCAGCGGCTGAAGTGATACAGGGGCATTGGCAGGGATCTTGAACATCGCCGAACCGTCCGATTCAACCGGAACCGTCCCCAGGATATTACGAGCGTCCCAGCCGGACTCCATGCCCATCGCGTAATGGCCGCCTTTTTTTCGAGGACTATATTCGTAGCGATAGATCCGAAGACTTTTGACGCTGCCCCGGGGAACACCCGCCAGGCCCGGCCCACTGTAAATGTCAGTGAGTAAAACAGTGGATTCTTTATCGGCCAGATTAACCCGGTCGGGAATGACCGGCGGGGTAACGGTTTTACGTAACGGGACCGGTTCGAAAAAATGGGTGTCCTTTTCAGAGGTCAATACCAGGACGTTATCGAAGACATCCACCAGACAAATGTTCCACCTGTTTTGTTTTATGGCGCCAAAGAAATACTTCTCGCTCAGTGGGTAGGGGTGCAGAAAATGAGGGGCATAAGCGCTGGCAAGCCGGTCCAACACCAGCGGCTCAACTTTCTTGCCCCGTGCGGTCATCACCTGTACAGCGCCATCGGCCTCATGATTGCCCACGTTGGTATCGAACAGCACCATGGCCCCTTCACGGGCAACCCCGTGATGGCCACTGACGATCCCGATGAACTTACTCGAAGAGCCGGGAATCGGGCGGGCATAGAACAGCGAGTTGGGCCAGTAGGAGTTACTGCCATAAAACGCTCGCTGGTCCGTCCCGTCCGGATTCATATGCATCAGAACCCGGCTGAAATAGTGCGCTGAATCGGTGTATTCCCAACGCGTAAACATCACACGGCCATTGCCCATCATCACCGGATACCAGTTGTTATCCTGCTCAAAGCAAAGGCGGCGCACGCCCGTGCCGTCATTGTTCATAATGTGCAAATTCGCGACAAAATCACTGCCGCCTACACAAGGAACGCCGGCGTAACTGCTGGACGAATTGAAAAGGATCTTGCCATTGGGCAGATAAATGGGGTCGTAGTTGTCCACATCTTTCCCCATGTCCGGTGAAACCTCACGGAAACCGCTGCCGTCTATTTGAACCTCATAGACCCCCCAGTTGTTTTGATCAGTCAGCGAGGAGAATAATATTTTCCCCGCGTCAAAATGAAGGTCAAAATCGCCGACATAACGAGGGGTTTGGGGCTTGTAGATCGTTTCCTGCCTGCCGTCTTTTAACGACAGGGTCATTAACTCGTTTTCACAATTCTTGTCTCCCATGCTGGAGTTGCCCTGCCAGTTCTGGACCAGCCCGGTTTGCTTGATACGCTTGATCAGCAGGAGCTGGTCAAAATCGATCAGCGGATTCGCCAGCAGGGCTTCTTTCTTGAGCGCGTCGAATGCCGCGTTGTTCTCATGGGAGCCGATACCGTCCAGCCGTTTTAGAAAATCCCGGCCCTTGGGATATCGGGGGCCAAAGGTCTTGGTCAGGTCCTCGATCGCCAGGCGAAGCGTGGTCTTGTCACCCAGCGAACTGGATTTTAACTGGGGATGATAGAGGGGGCCGTTATGAATACCGCCATTGTCCTCGGCCAGAACAGCATGAAGTGTTTTCTTTTGCTGACTTTTATTACTGACCGCCGGAATGTCCTGGGCCGCCGTGATTTCAGGAATGACTCTTTTGGTTTTCTTGAAATCCTGATGGTCCTTTATGAGTAGTGCGTTCTCGCCTTTGCCGGCCTTTGCTATCGAGGCGCCCCATACCCCCTTGCGTTTATTAGTGAGGATCAAAACCTGAACGCCATCAAGTCGGGATTCAAAACCGTCACGATTCCATAGCGATATCTTATCAATGGCAAATTGCCCGCCCAGGTCGACTTCCCAGGCCGGTGCTTGGACGCCTTCACTCGTGTGAGTGATGCTGTTCTTTGCCCAATCGCCGTCGGTTGTGCCATCGACCCCGCGGGAAGCGGCACCATTATGGGCCGTAGAGTTTTGCAGCGCCTTCTTCTTGAGGGCAACGTTTTTGCCGCCAGAAAAGACTTCAACTTCCGCCAGTGAAAGAGTTTTGCCTCGACCGGGAATCGAAATATGGACATATCGCCCCTTGACCGATGCCGATGGGACGGCCGCATCGACGAATCCATTAAGAAGTAAAAGTGCTGCTAACGCTAGAAAAGTGGAAATCCTAAGCATGGTTTTCTCCGTAGATGGGCCTTGCCCATGCAGGGGCTGATTGGCTCAACGCTCACATATTTATAAAAGAGTTTCCGCGGATCGCGGTTTTCAATAAGGGCCTGAAAGGCGGAGACAATATAGCCCAGCCCGGTCGCCCCAGGCCAGTGACGCCCTGCGCTGATTAGAAAAAAAGCGAGAAGGCCTAATTGGCTACGATATTCACCAGGCGATTTTTAATGACGATCACCTTGCGAATCGTCTTGCCATCCGTATGTTGTTGGACTTTGACGCTCTCCTGGGCGGCCTGTTTGATCGTGCCTTCATCCGAATCGGCCGGCATCGTGATCTTATCACGCACTTTGCCATTCACCTGAACGATCAGTTCGATCTTTGTATCTTCCGTCAGCGATTCATCATAGGCAGGCCACGGCTCATAAGCCAATGTGTCCTGATGACCCAGCTTTTGCCACAGTTCTTCGCATAAATGCGGGGCAAACGGGGCGAGTATCAGCACAAACGCTTCCATCGCCTTTTTATTGCGATTCTTCAATTTTGAAAGTTCGTTGGTAAAGATCATCATCTGGCTGATCGCGGTATTAAACGCGAAATTCTCAATATCCTCTGTGACCTTTTTGATCGTCTTATGTAAAAGGCGCAAGTCTTTGTCTTCCAGTGGCTTATCGTTGATCGCCGGGTTCAGCTCGCCGGTCCCGCGGGTGAATTGATCTTCCCCCGAATCAATGATCATCCGCCAGACCTTCTGCAAAAACCGGTGCACACCCTCAACCCCCTGCATGTTCCAGGGCTTGGTCGCACTCAACGGCCCCATGAACATCTCATAAAGCCGCATCGAGTCCGCTCCGTAATTGTTTATGACCGCGTCAGGATTAACCACATTGCCACGGCTCTTACTCATCTTCTGGCCGTCGCTGCCCAGGATCATCCCCTGGTTGATCAGCTTCTGGAACGGTTCCTTGGTACTCACCCAGCCGGCATCATAAAGCACCTTGTGCCAGAATCGCGCATAAAGCAAATGCAATACCGCATGTTCCGCACCGCCGATATAAAGGTCGACCGGCATCCAGTATTTTTCCTTTTCCTTATCGAACGGGGCCTTATCGTTCATCGCGTCAATATAACGCAAATAATACCAGCAACTCCCCGCCCATTGGGGCATGGTGTTCGTCTCACGACGCACCTTCTTGCCCTCATATTCAATATTCAGCCACTCTGTGATATTCGCCAGGGGCGATTCCCCCGTCCCGCTCGGCTGATAATTTTCCACTTCCGGCAGGGCAACAGGCAGCTCATTCTCTTTTATCCCAATAACCTCACCATTTTCAGCATGAACGATCGGAAACGGCTCACCCCAATATCGCTGCCGACTGAACAGCCAGTCGCGAAGTTTATAGTTGATCGTCTTTTTGCCGATGCCGTTGTCCTCAAGCCAATGAGAGATCTTTTCCTTAAATTCCGGCGTCGTTAAACCATTATACGCACCGGAATTAACCGCGATCCCATCCCCGGTGAAACATCCATCGGACGCGTCTTCGTCATGCGCCGGCTGAACCACTTCAATGATCGGCAAATCAAATTTCGTTGCGAATTCATGGTCACGCGTATCGTGGGCAGGCACACACATGATCGCCCCGGTCCCATAACTGGCCAGCACATAGTCACTGATCCAGATCGGAACCTTCTCACCATTAACGGGATTAATCGCATACGCGCCGATAAACACCCCGCTTTTATCCTTCGACAGGTCCGTCCGGTCCAAATCACTCTTCGTCGCCGCCTCCGCCCGATAGCCTTCAACAGCCAGTCGCTCCTGGTCGCCGACAATCTCGTCTACCAGCGGATGTTCCGGCGACAGCACCATATAGGTCGCCCCAAAAAGTGTATCCGGCCGCGTAGTAAAAACTCGGATCACAGGCTCTTGTTGTGCCATCATCGAGCCCGGCTCACAGTCAACCTTAAAATCAACCTCCGCGCCGATGCTTTTACCCACCCAGTCAATTTGAAGCTTCTTGATCCCATAAGACCAGTCCAGCCCTTCCAGATCGTCAATCAGCCGTTCAGCATATTTCGTGATCCGCAACATCCACTGCCGCATCGGCCGGCGAATCACCGGATGGCCCCCACGTTCGCTCACACCCCCGATCACCTCTTCATTGGCCAGCACCGTCCCCAGTGCCGGGCACCAGTTCACCGGCGTTTCCGCCTCATACGCCAAACGATGGTCATCAATGTAAGCATATCGCTGCACATCAGAGAGCCCCTCTGGGATCTCCAGTTCCTCGATCGGCCGCGCCTTGTTCTGCTTCGAGTCATAATAACTATTAAACAGCTTCAGGAATATCCACTGGGTCCAGCGGTAATATTCAGGCTTGGTCGTGTCAACTTCACGGTCCCAGTCATAGCTGAACCCCAGTGATTTTATCTGCTTGCGGATATTATTGATATTCTTCTCAGTGGTAATTCGCGGATGAGTACCCGTTTTGACCGCATATTGTTCGGCGGGCAGCCCAAAAGCATCATACCCCATCGGGTGCAACACATTAAAACCCGCCATACGCTTCTGCCTCGCCACAATATCACTGGCCGTATACCCTTCCGGGTGTCCCACATGAAGCCCCTCACCAGAAGGATAGGGAAACATGTCCAAAACATAATATTTTGGCTTCTCGCACACATCCAGGGCGGCGAACGTCTTGTTACCCTCCCAAAATCCCTGCCATTTCTTCTCAATTTCATTAAAATTATAACGATAGGTCTCTTCGGTACTCATAATTTCAGGGGGTCCTCAGGCTCATCTTACTAGTAAGATGAGACCAAAAATTTGTATTCACACGATAAATATCAATTAAGATTCCCACGCCAAAAGTCGATTTAAAGCGTTCAAATCGTCCTTGAAATGTGGAAAACGCACCTTCAATCCCGATCTGTCGGGATATGACGCGCACGGTAATATAGGCTTTCACGTCAAAAGTCAATTGGCAGCGTTCAAATCAGCCCTTTAGAAGCGGGAAACAGGCCTCAGAAATACTTATGACGCGGACGTCAATATAGAATATTTAACACGTAAATGCAACCCATATCCATTAAATAACACCGGATCGCCTGGCATTTCGGAGACGAATGCCAAAATGGTCTTTCATCTCATAAGTGGTTTTTTGGATCTTAATTCCGCCATTAAACGACAAAGAAGTGCTTCCAAAAAAAAACGGAGTTGTAAAGTTGGAGTTTTAATGATAAAATAAACACACAAAAGTATGCTGGAAAAAGTAGTGCGGTCTGCATGATCCTTTCTGGCCGATCGAAATTGATGACTGCGTCAATAGTCAATAGTGACATGTAAAAAAATGATTACCATCAGAATCAACCCGCCAATGACCCACGGACGTCTAACATTAGCGTTCTGAGGTGTAAAACAGGGGCGAATGGTCGCTGACGATTGAATACACGTCTAATGCAGTCTTAAACACCATGTTATGGAGAAGATAAGTATGAATTTTGTCAAATCTGACCCTGGCGTCAAATGTCTATCAGTTGCCGTTTTATTAATTGCGGCTCTGGCACAGCTTACCTTGGCCGATGATTCCCCCCAGTTCCGCGGCCCCAACCGGGACGGCTGCTCAAATGAAAAGAATTTGCTCAAAATATGGCCCGAGGCTGGCCCGAATTTACTCTGGTCCATCGAAGGACTCGGCACCGGCTGGTCATCCCCCGCCATCGCCGACGGGCTCCTTTTTATCACCGGAATGGATAATGAAAAAAATGGCGTGCTTTTCGCCTACGATCTCGCCGGTATCCTCAAATGGAAAAAAACCTACGGTCCCGAATGGACCGGCTCATTTCCAGGAGCCCGGACAACCCCAACCGTCGATGGCGACAGGGTCTATGTTGTCAGTGGTAACGGGAACCTGGTCTGCTTTGACGCTAAATCGGGCCGGGAAATATGGGCCGTG
>JAIPFO010000131.1 GCA_021736565.1 Phycisphaerae bacterium
ATGTATGGCGATCCGGGTTGGACCTTGGATAATTTACCGGTTGTTATTTTTCTTGTCCTTATGGTTTTACTGGGCAAAAGCCTTTTAATCACCCTGATAACGGTGGTTTTACGTTTTCGATGGTCGCATGGCCTGGCAACGGGATTGACGATTTCTCAGATCGGTGAATTTTCATTTGTTCTGGCAGGGGTGGCGGTTTCGGCGGGTATCTTGGACCTGACCCAATTTCGCTTATTGATCTCTGTGACGATCGTTACCATTATAGGCACCCCATATCTGATCACATTGGGGGGGGCGATCCATCACAAGGCTTCTCATAAAATCGCACTGCGGATGAAGAAACCAGAGAAAGGTGTTCCGTTGGAACCAGAAACAGCAACGGCGATCGAAAAGGCGATCGTTATCATTGGTTTTGGGCCGGCCGGGCAGAGGATTGCCGAATCCTTGCTTGACGCTTACAAGGAAAGACTTTTTATAATTGATATCAACCCTAAAAACCTGGAACAGGCCAAAACGTATGGGTTGCGTTATCAGGTGGGGGATGCCTCTTATTCGGAACTGCTCGAGCACCTTCCCCTTCGCTCTACCCAGGTGGTGGTTGTTACCGTACCTGACCAGATCTCGGCCAGTCGGATCATTCACACCTGCAAAGCGACCTTACCGGGTACCCTGGTCGTTTCTCGCTGCCGGCATCATATTTACAGCGGATTTCTCTATATGGCGGGGGCGGATAAAGTGATTGACGAAGAAGACCAGATCGGCCAGGCGATCGCCTCAGAATGTTTAAAAATGCTTGGTGCCCAATAGCAGGGTGCAATTATAACCTCTTAATGAGTGCTTTTAAGGTTCAAAAAGGGCTTTCGATGTGAAGCGGCCCTTGACTTTTGGCACCGGCGTGATGATGCATTCCGGCGGCGGGTGTCAAAAATATTAAGAAAACTATAACACTTGTGCTTTTATTATTTATGGGGTAGAATATAAAAGTGAGGGGTATTTTATGAAAAAAATAGATGTCAGCGTCATGAGTTTATTGGAAACCTGTTTTATGGGTTTTTAAGGGCTGTTTTAAAGACGTAAATCTCCTTTTGACGCGGAAGTCATCATTACAAGTGAGGTATATGCTATGCGAACCGATGTAAAAATAGGAATCATTGTAGGTGTTGTACTGGTCGTTGGTGCGGTCATCTATTTTTCAAAAGACAATAAGCCCCCCCAAGAGGAACCGGGAAACCAAACGAATGGGGCACCCCAAACCGAAGGGAATAATGGCGGGGACAATGATGTTGTCAATGTGATTGATAATCAGGACCCTGATACCGAGATGCCCGTGATAGATGATTCTGATGATACGACCCTTAACCAGAATGCTGATTCGGACGATCCTGACGATTCCGACATGACGCTTGTGGTCACGCCGCCATTCCCGAATAATACGGATGATGCCCCCCCTGCTCCCGATGACATGATCGTGATACCGGAACCGGATGATTCAGATCCGGAGGTTCTTGTTGATGCCTCGGAAGAGGATGACCCGGATGTCGGTCCGCGTTATTATACGACCCAGAATGGCGATTCGTTGTATGGTATTGCAGAAGATTACTTTGGGGAGGGGAATGGATACTTTTGGGTTGAGATTTATAAGGCCAATAAGAGCGTTATTGGTAATGATGCCAAGAAACTTCGGGTGGGGTTGAAACTCAGAATTCCGCGTGCCTCTGAGCTGATGAAATAGGGCGAAGTGAGAGGTCCGCGTTATTCCCGAGAGACCGGGATTTGAAACCCGTTTTCCGCTTACGAGTGAAGAGGAAAGAGTTGCGTGTCTAACCCGTTAATTTCAGTGAAGCGTTCTCATGGGTTGGGGAACCTGGTGTGTTTGGTGCCGGTGCTGGAAAAGCTGCATCGGCAGGGGCAAGCGGTGCGGGTTTTGACCCGTGGGGAGTGGGTTGAACCTTTTTCGGTGATGTATGGGCAGTTTGTCTGGGTGGAAGGTGAGGATTCCGGAGCGGTGGATTTGGATGAATTGACGCGCGAGCTGGTCCCGGTAGAACATCGGACGGATGAATTTGGTCGATTATTGGGGGTTGATGGGCCGTTTGATTCACCGCGATTGTCGGTGGCGAAGGGGTGGTCGGAGAAGTATGAGCATTTGAGAGGGAGTCTTGTTCTTGCCCCGGAGGGTGGGCATCCATCCCGAACGTGGGCTTATGAGAAGGCGAATCAGTTGCGGGAGCATTTGGGGGGCGAGAAGCTGGTTGTGCTGGGGGTGGACCGGGGGTATGAGGTTCAGGCGGATGTGGATTTTCGAGGAGGATTATCGGTATGTGACCTTCTGGGAGTATTGTCTGTAGCAGGAGTAGTTATAACGATGGATTCGGGAGTCTTGCACCTGGCGGCGGGGATAGGGCGGCCAACGGTGGCGGTTTTTGGCGGGGTGAACCCGCGATACCGCGTCCGGGATGATCAGAAGGTCGTGGTGGTCCAATCGAAGCTGGAGTGCTGTCCGTGTGATAAGAATGAGATCTGCAATGAGGAATTCTGGTGTATTAACAGTGTGGCGGTGGGGGATGTGGTTGGGGCGATTGAGATGGCTCGAGAGGCAGAGGGAATGCGGGTGGTGCGGGTTTGAAGATTGAATATCCAATATCCAACCGGAATATCCAAATTTCAAGTGAAGAGGAAAGCCTTTTTTGCGTTGGTTATAATGAGCTTTTTTGATACAAAAACTCGGGGTCGAAGTCGAGTTCATTGTTCCACTGGATTGAATCAAAGCAAACTCTTACCGAATTAAACAGATCCATATTTTTTAGTTCGGTGTATTTACCCTGCTCTAAGAATGGGGTTACATCGAAGACGCGTTGTTCGTCATTTTCAAACTGGAGGAGCAATCGGTACTTTTCCAGTGGCTTTACATTTACGATCGATAGGTACATATTAGTCTCTTTGGTTATCTTAAAGAGCATTTTATTACTCTAATCGTTGAATAAGCAAGTTTTTAATGGGCATTACAGATTCGCAAACACATTATGCCATTTTGGCAGGTATTTTTGGGTCTTTTTATTTTTGTGGGGCGGTCGTGGGTTTTCTTTGTCATTATATTATTTGTAAGTGGTTTATTTTCAGTGTTTTATGAGATATCTGTTTATTTTTGGCACGGGGTTTGCTTAGTAGTCATTCAGAGACAACGAAAGAAAGTTTCTTGTGGCCACGAGAAAAAGTAAAAATGCTAAATGAGAGAGATAGCAACTATTTGAATACTTTAGAGTGTAAAACCACTAGAAAGGAGACAGCGATGATGCTGCCAGTAATCCGAAAATTTAATATTGACCCGGTAAACCGTTTTGGCACGTTGAGCCCGTTTAACCGTTTGTTTGATGATGTCATGGGATCGGAGTTGTGCCAGGCCGTTGGATTTGGCGGGCTGGACATGTATGAAGATGACGAGAATCTTCATGTGGATGTTGAGCTGCCGGGCTTCGGCCGTGATGAGATCCAGCTGACCCTGGAAGATGGGGTTCTGCATATTTCTGCCAAACGCAAGGAAGAAAAGAATAATGGGGACAGTAAAACCCATTATTATATCCGACAGCGAGCAACCCGACAGTGGTCGCGGGACATTCAACTACCGGTCACGGTAGAAGGTGACAAAGTGGAAGCAACATTTGCCAACGGGCTCTTGTGTATTTCGATGGAAAAGACGGGCCAGTGTAAACCGCATACCATTGCGATTAACTAAAAGTTTTACCCGCATGGGCAATCCGCCTGCGGCGGACCCATCCTACTTAATAAAAAAAACAGACCCAAGTATCACCCCTGCCTGGGAGTGGAAAGAACGAATCACGCGACGACTCGCTCATTTTCCAGCTCTGTTGATTTGATACGAGGCCCATTAGCTCCGTAATGACCGCCATGATCTCAGGATCGTGGCGGTTTTTTTATGCGGATTTGATTCAGGTTTATTCGTGACAGGGGGGTGTTTTTGAATCGGGTTTTGAATGGGCCGGGGTCGAGGGCCTTGAGGTCCTTATGGGTGATGTAGGATCCTTGGGGGTTGGGTTGGAAGGCGGGGTCGGTTGTAGGGGGCGTTTGTTGATTGACGGGGCAGACTTCCTGGCAGGTATCGCAGCCGAAGAACCGCGGGCCGATTTTATTTTCAAGCTCTTTGGGGATCTCGGTTTGGGACTCGGTCGTCAGATAGGAAATACAGCGGCGGGCCTCCAAGGTGTAGGGTTTTATAATGGCGGTGGTGGGGCAGGCGTCGATGCATTTTTGGCAGGTACCGCACTTTTCGGGGACAGGGTTATCCGGTTGTAAATTCAGATTAGTGACGATCTCTCCCAGGAGCAGCCATGATCCGTAGGTTTCGTTGAGCAGGAGACTGTTTTTGCCAATCCAGCCGAGGCCGGCCCGGGCGGCGTGGTATTTTTCGGCCAGGGGGGCGGTATCGACAAAGCAACGGCAGGTGGTTTCATCGCCAGTGGCCTGTCGGATCAACGCGGTGAGTTTTTTGAGCCGGGCTTTGAGAATATCATGATAGTCCTGGAAGCGTGCATACCGGGCAATTTTTTTATAAGGCGTTTCGGGCGGGCAGGGCGATTCGGTAAAATAATTCGTGGCGGTACAGATAATACTTTTAGCGCCGGGGACGAGTTTTTGGGGGTCGATCCGTTTGTCGACATTACGGGCGAGGTAGGTCATTTGCCCATGGTGTTGTTTTTCCAGATAGCGGCGCAGGCTGTCGGCGGTCTCGACGGGTTCTGCCGGGGCGATCCCGGTGAGGGTAAAGCCGAGCTGATGAGACCATTGTTTTATCTGGTCCGTCGTAATCATTTTTTGCATCGATCAGATATCGAGGTTTTTAACTTCGAGAGCATTTTCCTGGATGAAAGCTCGTCGTTTTTCGACATTGTCGCCCATGAGGATGGAGAAGAGCCGGTCGGCCTCGGCGGCGTCATCGAGCTTGACTCTGAGCAGGGTACGCGTTTCGGGGTTCATGGTGGTATCCCAGAGTTGTTCGGCGTCCATTTCGCCCAGACCTTTGAACCGTTTGATCTCATAGCCTTTATTGCCCAGATCGCGAACCCCCCGGACGATCGCCTGGGGGTTGGGCATATCGATCTCATTGTTTTCGGCGTCGATCAATGCAAATTTTGTGGGGATATGTTCCCCGGCGATGGTCATTTCCTCACGGAGGAAATAATCGCTGGCCAGGATGTTATATTCGGCCAGTTGCGGCCTTAATTCATTGAGTCGCTGGACTTCATGCATTTCCATGGCGAGGAAATGGCCGTTTCCATTCTCCAGTTTTTCCTGTTCTTCGGTCAGCTGGGCACAGCGTTTTGTAAAGTCTTCTAGGTTATGATAGAACTCTTCTTTCTGACCGACGACGATGCGATAGGTCGGCAGGCCGCAGTTTGTCTCGCCGGTATCCAGGGCCATAAATTCAACCAGTTCAACGCCACGCTTTCGAAGGATAGCGATCTGCTCATCGACATCACTGAGAATGGTGAGCAGGCTTGTAAATTCTTCATCTTCGACAACCCGGTTCTCCTGGTCCTTGAGCCGAATGAGCAGTTTGGTGCCTTGAAGCCCCATGGAGGTCAGATGGTTATTCATTTCAACTTCATTGAGCAGGTAGGTTTTTTTGCCCCGTCGTGATATTTCGAACAGGGGCGGCTGGGCGATATAGATCGCATCATATTGGATCATTTCTTTCATCTGCCTGAAGAAGAAGGTAAGCAGCAAGGTTCGGATATGGGCGCCGTCGATATCGGCATCCGTCATGATAATGACTTTACCGTACCGGCGTTTTTCGAAATTAAATTCTTCGTTCCCGATCCCGGTGCCGAGCGCCGAGATGATAATCCGTATTTCCTCATGACTGAGCATTTTATCAAGCCGGGCTTTTTCGACATTTAAGATCTTCCCTTTAAGCGGCAGGATCGCCTGGAAGTTTCGATCCCGTCCTTCTTTGGCGGAGCCGCCGGCGGAATCTCCTTCAACGAGATAGAGTTCGGTCTTTTCGATTTCTTTACTGGAGCAATCCGAGAGCTTTCCGGGCAGGCCGCCGCCACTGAGTGCGCCTTTCCGTCGGGTCAGCTCGCGTGCTTTTCGAGCGGCAACGCGGGCCAGGGCGGCCTGGATCCCTTTTTTGACCACTTGCCTGGCCACATCGGGATTTTCTTCTAAAAACTGGCCGAGCATTTCGTTGACGGCGGTTTCGACGAAGCTTCCGATCTCAGGATTCATCAGTCGCACTTTGGTCTGTGCTTCAAACTGCGGGTCGGGCAATTTGACCGAGACCACCGCGGTGAGTCCTTCTCGCCAATCGTCCCCGGCGGGTGTTTGTTTGGTGCCCTTCATGAGCGGGCTGTTTTTGGCATAGGTGTTCAGGGTTCGGGTCAGGGCCGAGCGGAACCCGCTGATATGAGTTCCCCCGTCGAGGTTGTGGATGTTATTGGCGAACGCGACGACATTTTCGGTATAGCCGGCGGTGTATTGCATTGCGATATCACAGACCAAGTTATTCACCTCATCGGTTTTATTCAGGCGAATGACATCTTTGTGGAGCGGGTCTTTGCTATCGTTAAGATGCATGACAAATTCCGACAGTCCATTTTCGTAATGGAATTCTTCTTCTTTTGCGTCCCGTTCATCGGTGAGGACAATTTTCAGTCCGGCGTTCAGAAAGGCCAGCTCCCGCAGACGATGCTGGAGGACATCGAAGCGAAAAACGGTATCCGGGAAGATAGTCCCATCGGGTTTAAAGGTTGTTTTGGTGCCGTTTTTTTTCGTGGGTCCGACCTGTTTCATTTCACTTTTGGTCACCCCGCGTTCGAATTCGATGCGATACTGGTGGCCTTCGCGGCAGACTTCCACTTCCATCCATTCGGAGAGCGCATTGACAACCGAGACCCCAACGCCGTGGAGGCCGCCGGAGACTTTATAGCTATCGCTGTCGAATTTTCCGCCGGAATGGAGGATGGTATGGACGACTTCAAGGGCTGATTTTCCGGTGCTTCTTTCGATGTCGACCGGGATTCCCCGGCCGTTGTCTTCGACGGTACAACTGGCATCGGCATTGATCGTGACTTTGATCAGATCGCAATAATTGGCCATGGCTTCGTCGATCGAGTTATCGACGACTTCACTGACCAGATGGTGAAGGCCGCGGCTTTGTCGGTCGCCGATGTACATCTCAGGGCGTTTGCGAACAGCCTCCATCCCTTCAAGTACTGTAATACTCCCGGCCCCGTAATCGCCGCTGCCGGTCAGTTTTTCTTTTTTCGGTTCTTTTTGTTGAGGAATGTTTTCTTCTGTCATTTTTGAATCGTATTATCTTTTAGGTGTTTAGGTCTTTGTCTCGCCCGTCAAAATATTTTTTGACCTGGGCCTCATTTTTCAGCGTGACGTTAGAATTTTGGTATTTTATTTCCTTCGTCATCGATATGGTACCACAGTCCGCGGGCAAGTTTTATCCGGGAAAGTGGGATATTGGGGCATTCGGCCCGCATCTGGTCGAGCAGGCCTTCCCGCACCAGCATGTGGAGTTCGGCATAATGGACCGGGCTATCCACCAGGACGCGTAAATTTCCCCGCGTGTAGTTTTCCAGGCAGCTATGTTCCAAAAGTTCCTGCGGGAGCAATGCCTGCCAGACTTCCGCCAGGGCAGATAATCTTTTTTGTCGCGGGATCACCACCCTGCGAAAGAATCGGTCCACGGTGATGCCGAGTTTCTGGGCCCGCGGTTTTATTTGTTTATTTTCCCAGATGGTTCTGAGTTGATTTTTATCCCATTGCATTATTCTACCCATCCGGGTACTTTTTTCACCGGTCACTTTTTTAATCGTCCGGTTTTTTTTTATACCGTTACAGGCATTAAGACATAGAGATAATCTTTGCCCACACGAAGGACACCGGGTTTATTTCCACTGATGAGTTCAAAGGTGACTTCCGACTGGTCAATGGCCCGGAGCACTTCCAGCATATATTGCGGGTTAAATCCAATTTTTATATCTTCGTTATCATAATCGATCGACATTTTAACATCGGCGTCCCCCGCTTCAGGGGCACTGGAGTATAAGTGTAAATTATTTTTTGTAAAGTCGAGTTGAATCCCCTTGGTTTGCTCGTTGGCCAGCAGCGCCACCTGCCGAACACAGCTTTGGAGTTCTTCCAGCGGGATCTTGGCAATTTTATCACAGTTTGCCGGAATGACATCGGCATATCGCGGGAAACGTCCCTGGACCAGGTTGGCGGAGATCCTGGCCCGGTTTGTCGCCACGATGATCTGGTTCTTGTCGATCTGGATCTTCACTTTTTCGTCGGGGTCATTCAGGAGGCGTTCAATGACGGTCAGGGCCTTGACAGGGATGATGGCGGTTTGTTCCTCCATGGGCGGTGCGGTGATCAGGGAGCCGTCGATCTGGGCGAGGCGTCGTCCGTCCGTCGCAACCATACGGATCTTCTTTTTGGTCTGTTCGAAAAGGACCCCGTTAATGGCATACCGGGAATTTTCCCTGGCGGCGGCAAAGGCGGTCATTTTGATCATTCGGCTAAGGATGAGTCCCTGGATTTCCATCGCCTCCAGGGGTTCGGGGACCTCGGCAACCGGGAAGTCCTCGGGGTCAAAGCCATAGATATTGAAATGGCTATCTTTTCCTGTCACTTTACAGGTGGCCTCTTGCAATTCAATGGTAATTGTTTCGTCCCGGCTTTCATGAAGAATAGAGGCCATCCGGTCGGCGGGGATCACCAGGCTTCCTTCGCTTTCAATCTGGACCTGATTGACCTGATAATTGATAATAATATCATTATCGGTCGCGATGACATGTACCGTCTGGGTTTCCATATCGGCGTGCAGTTTGGCACATCTCAGGATGTCTTTGGGGGTTCTGGCCGGTACGATGGATGCGGCAAGCTGAACGGCCTCATGTAATGCGACACGGTTGCACTTAAATTTCATGTATGGATTCCTCCATATTTCAAAGCTTGGGTCGATAATTCTATCTTTCGCTCTTATCACTACTGAAA
>JAIPFO010000132.1 GCA_021736565.1 Phycisphaerae bacterium
GTTCAAAAATGATTCAAAAAAGAACCGAAAAATCAAAACGTTTCATATCTGCGTCAAAATCGCCTTACCCATCTTACCTATCTCACCCCGGCGCATCCCCCCAACGCACCCCTCCAAAAAAATAAAAAAAAATGCAACCCCAATTTTTAGCCAGATATTCCACTTTTATTTCGGACCGCCCTTTTGGGTTACCAAAAAAAATCATCACAACTGCGCTAAATTAGCGCGATTTTAGACGTGATGGGAAGGAAGCGATATGCCATCCGGCCCCAGCCTTTTAGACTGAGCCTTAGAAGTGAAAAGATAGATCAAACGGCCAATATCCAGCACGAAATAACCCATGAAATAACCCGTATTCCCCGAAGTTTCCATTGGAAACCCCCTTATAAATGCTTACCGCCCGCCTGAGAGAACTCCCAGGCGGGCGGTAAATTATCGGTCACTGCTATTTAAGATTGAAGTTCACGTCAAAAGTCGATCTACAGGCGATAAATCAGCCTTTAAGATGCGGAAAATAGACTTTCAACATACTTTTGACACTGTCGTCTTACTTGACTTTTGCCACTTTTTCAACGGGTTGTGTGGTTGATTTTTGGGGCAGCAGGACGGTATCGATCGCATGAATGAGGCCGTTGGTGGCGTTGATATCGGAAACCAGGACCTTCGCATTATTGATCATGATAGGAGTTTCGCTTCTGATCGAGATATTGGAACCCTGCAACGTGGCGGTCGATAGCCGTAGTTGCAGTCTCCCGGGGACCACGTGATAGGTCAGGATCGAGAGCAGCTGCTCCTTATTCTCAGGCTTCAGCAGTGACTCAACCGTGCCTTTAGGGAGTTTGGCAAATGCTTCATCGGTTGGGGCAAAAATGGTGATCGGGCCGGGTGCCTTCAGGACATCAACGATCCCTGCGGCTTTGGCAGCGGCCAGAAGGGTGTTAAATTTGCCCGAATGGGCGGCAACTTGCACAATATCGCTGTTGTCACTGTGTACGTGCAATGCATTCGTCTTGACAGTGCATGGTGCTTTGCTTTCTTTACTGCAGGTGGCTTTAGCGGTTGCATCGCAAGTGGCCTTATTCGCTACACTATTCGCAACACTACAGGTGGGGTTGCTGACGGTTTTGGCCTCTGCGATACTGCAGGTGGCCTTATTTTTTGCACTGCAGGCGGTACTGGTACTACAGGTCGCTTTATTTTCAGCACTGCATGTCGGATTGACGGTCATTTTATCCTGGTTGACCGATGTTGATTTAGCGTCGGTACAGCCGCAGGTCGAACAAGCCGATGCCGAGGCTGCAAGCACAGCCATAATTCCAAATGCCATAAGATTTTTGTAAATAGTCATGATAATTCTCCAAAATATAAGATTTTTTTAGGTTTACAGTTTAAATTTGAGATTCTGCATATTTAAAATGCTCATGCTTAACATTAGGCATTCACCGGGCCCAGGGTCAAATAGTTTATTGCTAACTAAGCGGGAATTTTTGGGCGGCCCGAACTAAATAGACAGTTTTAGACCTTTATGGTTGCTTTTTACGACTATCCCCTGTATCTTCGGTGGGGAAAAATGGGGGAAAAAAAAATAATTACTCACAGGTTTTCCACAATTGACCGATAACCAGTGAAACGCTTTGTTCCGGACGCAAAAAAAATAATATTTTTTTATTCCAATCACCATAATATATAGTCGTCAAAAAGAAGACGTATACAATATATAGTGCCCCTTTGAAAGCCGGTTGATATTTCTTATATTTGCTGAAAAATTTACTTTGCCAACGGTGGGAAAATGTGGTACATTTTGGGGTAAAGTGGTTGTGAATGTAACGACTTGTGCCGTTTTGAATGGAAACTTTAAAAAGCATGCTTCTGTTGACTGGCGAATTTGAATTAACGCTGGATGGTAAGAATCGTTTATCGATTCCCGCCAAAGTGCGTGAGCAATATTCCACTGAGGAGTATGGTACTGCATTATACCTGGTTCTGGGTGCAAACCGCATCTTAAACCTTTATCCCGAAAAATATTATCAGCGCATCGCTCTTGCCGTGGCCCCAAGGATGGTAGCCCCGGACGAACTGTTGGCTTATGAACGAGTCAACTTCGCCCTGGCCGGCAAGGTTGAGCTGGATCGGCAAGGACGAGTGCTGCTCAATGAAAAAGCAATTCGTCGTGCCGGATTGAAAGAGCAGGTGACGCTGATAGGTGCTCGGGACCATTTGGAAATATGGGATCAGGAGCAATGGGATCTCTATCTCACAGAGAACCTTCCATTTCACGAGAAGACGCTATTACAGGTACGTGACGAAGCCTTGCGCAAGACTCGCGAGGAAGCGGGCTGGTAGGCCGGGCGTTTGGCCATAGCCCAGAATGACGATGGCGTCAAAAAACTGACCTCGAATGAAACGCGTTGAACAGGAGGTTCACAGTGACAACAATGGAATGCAAATCAATTAATTATCCGATAATCGCCCGGTTGCAAGATGCTTTGATCGTTGGCCAGGCAGGCGGATACAGCAAAGAGATTCGCGAGGCCATCTCGGCTCGGGCGTACCGTATGAAAAGACTTCAAAGCCTTGGCGGGATGTACAGCCAGATCGAGATGTCGCCCTATGCCGAGACGATACTGGCCCCCCCTTCTGAATGCTGCCTGGTCAAGAGCAGGATCGATGAGCTTCCCGCCCGGTCTGGTTCACAAAGCAGGGCTTTGTCCCATGATGTGCAATAAGCCAACCGGCAATATCAATTCTGACAATTCACCGGACCGGCCCGAGGATGAGACCTTCATTCACAGGCCGGTTTTGATGAAGCCCTTATTGGAAATTCTGGACTTTAACCCTGAAGCGGTCGTGGTTGACGCCACCGTGGGCCAGGGCGGCCATAGCTTTCAAATGGCCGAACGATTAAGTGAAAAAGGCAGGCTCATCGGACTGGATGTTGACCCCGACAGCCTGGAGGCCGCTGCGAACCGCCTTTCCAATGTCCAATGCCCTGTCACGTTAATACGGTCAAATTTTGGCCGACTCGACGAGGTGCTGACCGACCTGAAGATTGACGGGGTTGATGTGATTCTGGCAGATATTGGCATCAGTTCAGCGCAGCTGGCCAACAAGGAGCGCGGTATCAGCTTTCAAGAGGACGGCCCATTGGATATGCGACTGGATGACCGCCTTGAGACAACCGCCGCGGATTTGGTGCATACGACCCGTGAGGAAGAGCTGGCGGATTTGATCTATCAGTATGGTGAGGAGCGAAAGAGCCGGCGCATTGCCCGGGCGATCGTCGAAGCCCGCAGGATAAAAACGATAAAACGTACCGGAGAGCTGCTGGAGATCGTCAATGCGGCCGTTGGGTTTAGCGGAGGCTGGCATAAAAGTAAAATTCATCCCGCCACCCGCACCTTTCAGGCCTTGCGGATTGCTGTCAATGATGAACTGGGGCAACTGGAACGACTTTTAGCGATAGCCCCGAAAGTATTAAGAGAAAAAGGGCAAATTGCGATCATCAGCTTTCACAGTCTGGAAGACCGGATCGTAAAATATAATTTCCGAGACAATAAGCAAAATGAAATCTATAAGATTTTAACCAAAAAACCAGTTATTGCCGATGAAGATGAAAGAAGGGTGAATCCACGCAGCCGAAGCGCCAAGATGAGAGTGGCACGCAAGGCAGGTATCGCGGAGTTCACTTCGTGGAATAGTCTTTCAAAATGAAACCAAGTAGTGAGTTAATAGCACAGAGGGCGTTATGATGAGCAAGGAAGCTAAAATTGGATTATTGTTGGGATTGGTTTTTATCGTGGCCATCGCTGTTATCTTACGCGGCGTACACCGTGACGAGTTAGCCGGCAGCGATGAATCGGCGATACGTGTCGTGGTTGATAACGGCGCGAACAACCGAATAAACATGCCGGATATGGCGGCCTCTCAGGTTACCGACAGCAACGCCGAGATGCACGAAAACACCGTCCCAGGCTTCCTGAGTAATCCTGAAAGTGACCGTAACGAAGAAATGGCCAGCATCTCCTCAAACAGCCCTACAGAACACCGACCCAACCCATATGGCCAGTCATCTAATGTGACCACCCTGCCGACTTCTTATTCGTCGTTCCAGGCCAGCGAGGAGATAGAAACACCCGGCTCGGATCGCTCAAACGAACTGACGACTTTGCCCTCCAACAACTCACCTGAAATTATTGTTACGACGATCGAACCACCGACGGTCATCATCACGAACAATGATATGCCCCTGTCAGAGCCGGTCATCGTGGCCAATTCCAACTCGCCCTCTTCAACGACAAAAGTGTATGTCGTCCAAAAAGGCGACGACCTGAGCAAGATCGCCAAGAACGTCTATGGTTCCGTGGAAGGAAATCGATGGGTCAATATCAAAAAGATCTATAACGCCAATACCGGAAAACTCCCGACGATGAACGATATAAAGGTCGGCCAGAAACTCACGATTCCCACCCTGGAAAATGGTACATTTGCCCCCGGCTTTACTGGTTCTGCGATCATTACCACAAGTGGTACGGGTTCATCAACCCCCCCGGCGCCCTCAGCGAAAGTTTATATCGTTAAGAAAGATGATTCCTACTGGAAAATCGCTGAAACACAGCTTGGCAAAGGCCATCGGTATAAAGAAATTATCACGCTCAATAAAAGGCGTGACAATGATGTTTTGAAAGAGGGCGAAAAACTCAAGCTTCCGGCGAAATAATAACCGCCGGTCATGCACGTTTTTCGCGATTCAAAAATGATGCTCCTGCAGTGATCGAGAGGTATGAGTGAGAAAGATGATCGACCCCAAGCGAGTTATCTATCTTTTCTGTCTGGCTTTGGTGATCGGACTGGTACTGGTTTATCTGCGAACGGCGCACGTCCAACACATCAGTCGCATGGTCTCCCTGGCCAGTGAACAAAAACTGCTCGAACAAGATCTATGGCATCAACAGGTTGAAATTCATGGTCAAATTGGCTCGGCCAGTCAGATAAGAGAGCAAATTGAGCAAAAAGACGTCCCGGTGGTCCCACCCGGGACAGAACTCCCCGAGGAGCCGGAGGATGATTGACAAAAAACAAAGAAGACGCCAGCGTCAAAAGTATTTTGGAGCGTTGATTCCAGTATTTAATCGACGTTTTGACGCGTCAATATGGACTTTTGACGCAACCACCAACGAAAAGTCATTTCGAACCCCAAATGAAGGATTTGTCTCCACAATTTACTATTAATAACGCTATGACTTCCGCACTGACGCAGATAGAACGCGCCAGAGGATTTCTGGAAGCGGCTACGCTTTCGGAGGATTGGATATTGCGGATGGGGCAGCGTGCCTTGCTGCTTGAAGCTCACTATACGACTCATATCGAAGGGACACAGCTTACGCTGGATCAGGCGGAAAAAATATGGGAGGGGGAACCCGTTGAAAATACCGATCCTGACGATCAACAAGAGCTGCTGAATTATCGTGACGCGTTTCATCATGTGGGGGATTATCTCAGGGGTGGTTTACCGATAACAGAGAGCTTGATCCAGGAAATTCATAAGCGACTGGTCCAGAATGTTCGGGGTGACCAGGGGCAACCGGGTCGATATCGAATGGTTCAGAATTATGTCGTGAACGGTAAGACCCGAAAAGTTATTTATACCCCCCCCGCTCCCGAAGATGTCCCGGCACTCATGGGGCAATTGACAAGATGGCTTGGAACAGAGACCGATATTCATCCGGTATTAGTCGCGGCGATTGCACAGTTCCAGCTGGTTCATATTCACCCGTTTGTCGATGGCAATGGCAGGACATCGCGATTGCTTTCTACCCTTTGTCTCTATAAGAGCGGTTACGATTTTAAGCGTCTTTTTACTATCAGTGAATATTATGACCGGGACAGGATGGCCTTTTACAATGCCATACAAAATGTTCGCAACGTAAACATGGACCTGACCGGTTGGTTGGAGTATTTTGTTACGGGGCTGGCAACGCAGCTTGATGAAGTGACTGGCCGTGGGAAAAAAGTTATACTTTCTGACTTTACTGTCAAAAAACATGGTTTGAATGAGCGACAGGCTAAAGTTTTACAATGGTTTGTGGAACATGAGCAGATGCGTATCAGCCAGCTGGAAATACTTTGCCCTGCCGTAAACCGTCGAACTCTCCAGCGTGATCTTAAAATCATGCTGGAAAAGGAAATAATAGATGAAGTTGGCGTCGGGCCTACCGATCCAAAGCGATATTATCGACTCGCAGAGCTATGACAAGCTGTGACAAATAGCTATGACATATCGCTGTGACATTGCCAAGGAAAACTCATGACAAAACTTGCGATAATCGCTAATAGTTGGGGTATTTCTGGCACTATTCATATTGTATGTTATTAAAATACAAAGACTTACGTTTTATTGTTTTCCAGCGTTCTCACCCGGGTTATTTATTCGAAATTCGTTATTATTAACGTGCAGAGCTGTAACAAATAGCTGTGACATTGCTATGACATACTTGCGACAAACGCTAATGGCCGGGGAATTCAGAAAAACAGGTGTCGTGGGTTGATAACCCGACTGGTATGTCTTTGTCGAGCAAATGGCCCCGGAAGGCTATAATGGGGAATGCTGGTCGATGTACCTGAACAAACCTCAATGGAGAACCCCCCTGGCACTGTGGCACAATGACGGTAGTAACTTTAGCTTTGCTGACGGCCATATTGAAAGGCATCCATGGGAGAAGGATGAGGTTTTGATCGAGATGTTTGAAAAAGCCAAAGCGGGTGACACCGGCTTTTTTACCGAAGATGGGATGCCGACCACCGCTGATAATCCGGCCTGGCTTTATATGAAAAACGGCTGGCATGTTAATTATTGACCCATTAAGCGGGGATAAACGCCAGCGTCATTCCCGGCGCGCCGGGATTTGACGCCCGTTTTCCGCATCTTTGAGGGCGATTTGAACGATACGAATTGACCTTTGACATGGAATCTTAGTTGGTATATCCCTATGCTTTTATTGAGAAGGCGTTTGCAAAACAGTTTGATATAAAACCCAATTATGCCGATAGGGATAATGTAGCTTTGTACGGCATGGGTCTGTTTGGACCAAGGCCTTCATTATTGCCCGTAACATATAAGGAAAGGTGTAATGTGGCAGATTATTCAGTGAAAGTATGTGAGCAACTTGCGGAAAAATTCAGGGAGACGGACCTGCGCCGGCCGATGCATGTTGGCCGGTATGATGCCGGGACGGTTTTGACCTATGAGGTTACCGGTGTGGCACCGTCCTATAATGCAAAAGTCACTGCTGAAATTGAAAAATTCGTTGGTGGCGGGTTTGCCGGGCAGGTTTACCGTGTAAAAATTCTAAAAGTGGACAGTCCTCAAGGTTCTATCGAAGGTTTGGAAGTTGGGGCGGTTCTGGCAATGAAGATATTGATCCCGCCGTCCGGGTTTTCCCTGGCGTTCCGTAACGCGGTTTACGGCGTGGGGTTCCAGGGGCCATTTCAGTTGCAGGTTAACCCGGACGCTGCCCGGGCGGGTGCGTTATTGCAGAAATTTATCCGCCGGGCCGCTAAGATCCGTTTCGGCAGTGAAAATTGCGTCAATGATATCCTGGGCACCTTCGTCGACAGCACCCTGGGCAGTTGTGGGGAATTCAGCTATTGGATCGATGGGCGAACCTGGCGTCTGGAAGTGGATGACCACCTGCACCTGCTGAAGCCCTGGAAAAAAGGGCAGGACGTTGACCAGAAGGACCTGGGCTCCCCGGAATATCGCAACAAGTTTACATTTATGAACGACTTCGTGGAAATGCTCCACGAGATGGGGGCGCCGGAATTTGCCCGCCAGTATGAATGGTCCACCTGTAAGAGTCAGCCGAACTGCCTCAAGCGAACCGAGTCGGGTGACGATCCCGAAGACGGACTGGTGGCGGTTGATTTTCGTGCCGGCCTTGCGCTGCTGCCGTTTTTACCGATGAGCCCGGGTGATTTCAAGCTGATCTGGCATGGCATCAAGCGGGGCAGCCTGGTCCAGTTTGACCGGGGTGATCTGGGTAAACTCAAGCAATATATGGATGATCATGCGGATGATTTTGCCGATTTGCGA
This sequence comes from Phycisphaerae bacterium, assembly GCA_021736565.1. Taxonomy (GTDB): domain Bacteria; phylum Planctomycetota; class Phycisphaerae; order Sedimentisphaerales; family SM23-30; genus JAIPFO01. The sequence continues at coordinate 8,090 of JAIPFO010000132.1, forward strand.
GACGCCTATAAAGAATTGGAAAGAACAGAAAAAATATATCGCGATTCCCTGCCCGATATTACGCATAACGGGGTCCGGCTGTTGACTGACAGCTCGTTACGCGACCAGATATTCAAGAGTACCGTCACCGGCTGGCGGGTACGCAACCTGATCGATGAAAAGGCCGCCAATTTACTGTACCGCTCGAAATTCCTGACCCTGCTATTTTTCATGCTCGGCATTTTGGGACGCATCGGCTCACTGTCACTGGTGGTGGGAGCCGTTACCGCGTTATATATCACCGGAGCGGCCCTGATCGGCCATGGGCAAGGCAAGGGGCTTTTGTTTACTATCGCGGTTGTCGGGTTACATACCGGGCTGTTCTTATCTGGCTTGACGTGTCTTCTACGTGGCCTCTGGGGGCGGCATGACCTGCGTGAGCATTTTATTTTGTGTTTTACCAGTTGGTCCTATTTCCGCCGCACGCTTCGCGGTCGTATGATGGAACGGCTGATCCTCTGGCATCGAGACGGCCGAATTTCAGAGCAGCGGGCTGCCGAGCTTTCCGAGCAGTCGATGCGTTATCTGCGTTATTTGATCATTTCAGGACTGCCTGTGGGTCTCTTCCGCATGGTCACTGATTTATCATTTTTAAAAGAACGGTTGCATTACATCGTCGTTCGCCCGGTGAAGCTCTATTTCGACGCGGAGATGCGAGAGCAATGGCTGCGGGATATGGTCACCCAGGGCAAGAAAAACCACATTATTACCGATGAGGATGCGAATGTCATTCTCGGGCAGATCAGTGAACCTTACATCCAGAAATATCTCAAAAGCCTGGCGGTGCATGTGTGCACCTTACCGGTCACCCAGATCGTCTCAGTTATTGTCGCATTGATATACTGGCTGCTGAATAAAGACACCGACCCCAATGCCT
>JAIPFO010000133.1 GCA_021736565.1 Phycisphaerae bacterium
TGAAGGGGCATTTGAATTTTAACCTGAACGACCAGGGAAAGGTTCGCGGCACCGTTGATATCAGTCAGCTTGTCAGTGCGAATCAGGTTAAGCCTGAAAAAGCCAAGGGGACGCTGACGCTTGTGACGGATGAAAATATTGCCATCGGACCGATCGTTGCATTTCTGGATAGTCAAATGGTCGCCGGCGGGCAGACGGGTCTGAGGTTGGATGTATCGTTTGGGGGCGGTAAAGTCGTGGCGGATCTTTCGACGTCCTTTAGCGGGGTGCACATTGCCGAGGCGGGCGTGGGGCATTTGACGCCGACAGATATGAAGCTTGTGGCCCATGTGGAAGTTGATGAAAAGGCGTTGACGGCGCGGGCGGATTTGAGCGGTGACCCGGGGGCTGTTGAGGTTCGCCTGACGGCGGCTACCAATAGTGAGTCGAAGACCGCCATTTCATCGGATGAATTGGTTGCGGCGATGTTGGGCGATGGCGTGGTTGTATTGCCGGAGTTTTTGTTGCAGGCTGATGGGCGACTTGATATTAAGAAACTTGCCGCGGCGATACCGGCGGTATTGAATGTTCAGAAGGATGTGACGATCACTGATGGTGAATTTCTCATCGATAAATTATCTTTCAAGGGCGGGGCGGTTCCTCAAGCGAGTGGGGCGGTACAGTTGAAGGGATTGGCGGCGATGAAGGATAAGAAGGCCATTGCATGTGAGCCGGTCACCGCCCGGTTTGATATGGCATTGGAGCCGAAGGTGGGGCTGAAAATCAATCAGGCCAATGTGACCTCTGCGTTTACAACGGTATCGGTTAAAGGGGTTGCCTCGGATATTCAAGGGGCGTTTAATGCCGACCTGGATAAGTTACAGGGGCAGCTTGGTGAATTTTTCGACCTGACCGGGTTAAAGATGGCCGGGACGCTGGCGGGTTCGCTTGATCTAGCGCGTGTTGACGAGAAGCGAATTGACCTGGGGATGAAAGTTACCGGCGAAAATCTGAGCTATAAAGCCGGTGAGGATAACGTGAGCATTAAGCGTGTGGTCAGCGCATACAAAGGGCATCTGGAACTGGCCGATCAGAAGCTGCTCAAGCTGGTTGCCTCTGACATTGCGGTTGATATTGATAGCCAGGTTGTTGGGAAAGGTTCCGGCTGGTATGATATCCAAAATGGTGCCGCCAAGGGGAACTATGCATTAAACCTGGCGACTTTCGGTTACGTTCAAGATAAGATACCCGCCAAACCGAAAAAAGCAACTGCACCGGCTTCCAAAGAGGCAGTGCCAGAACGGTACGATGGACGTCTCGCCATAAATGGCGATATTGATCGGGCGAACAGTCAGTCGCAATGGCTGGCGTCTGGTGAGGGGAAAGTTACCCAGATAACATTGAATAAAAAGCCACTGATCGGCGGTGATGTAACGCTGGGTTGGAAGGGTGTGAAATTTATGCCGGGTCGGCAGGTTTATGAGGCGGCCCTCTTGAGCGTTACCAGTGAAATTGCCCGGCTGAATGTAAAGGATGTCCGTTGGGCGGGTTCTTCTGAGAGCGATAAGGCGAGCATGACCCTGGATGGTCAGGTGGACCTGTGGGCGGATATCCAGAAGTGTCTTGACGTGCAGGTGAAACTGGCGGCGCAGGGTGAAGGGGTGTCTTCGGGGCTTAAACCTGATATGGAATCGCGAAAAACAGGGCTCAAAAAGACTTCGGATGCTGGCGAGACGGTCGGCCGGAAGGAAGGGCCACCTGAGATCGCCGGGCTGTTGAACTGGTCCGGGGTGTGTCGTTCGGAAGCGGGCGTGCTGCATATTGATGGCAATGGCGCGATTGCTGATTTGGTAATTGGCCGTGGTGAACAAGTTGTGCGCGAAGAGAAGGCACTGATCAAGCTGAAAGCAGCGATCGATCCTGAGCAGCAGGTCATTTTGATCAACGCATCGAAGATCGATTCACAAATGTTAACGGTCGAGTTGGCCGGTAGTGTTAAAAAGTACCAATCGGCCAAAGAATTGGACCTCAAGGGCTCCTATCGGGGCTCGTGGGAGCGGTTGATGGCGTTATTGCATCAGTTTGTCCCTGAAACCGCCGAGACGATAAACCTGGCGGGTGTGACTCAAAGTGAATTTAAAATAACCGGCCCGGCCCATCAGGCGAAAATTATCCCGGTCTATCGTGATATTGATGGGAATTTTGATATTGCCTGGGATAGTGGTCAGGTGTATGGCATGAAGGTGGGGGCGGCGAAATTGTCGCCTCGAATGCAGGATGGGCAGGTTGTGCTTGGTGATACGTTTATCCCGGTTGAGCAGGGGAAGATCCGGCTGGAGAAAATAAGGGTGGACGTGTCCTCGGATAAACCCACGATGCAGATCGCCGGTAAGGTGCAGCTTCTGGACCAGGTGCCGGTGAATGATAAAATGGGTGATCAGCTGCTCAGTCGGATCAATCCGCTATTTGGCATGATGGCCCGTATGGCGGGGGCGGTGTCTTTGGAAGTGGAAGATGTTTTTGTGCCGCTGTATAAGCAGGAAAAGCGGAACGACCGGGGTAAAGGTGTGCTGAATATTTCCGAGATGCGAATGATGCCCAAGGGGCAGCTACTGGAGCTTATGCAGCTGGCGGGGGTTAATGATCGGGAATATCAGCGGATGAAGGTGGGTGTTACGAAGTTCACGATCGGCGATAACCGGCTGACTTATGATGACCTGACCCTTTGGTTTAATGATACATATGCCTTGACCTTTTTTGGGTCGGTCGGCTTTGACGATACACTCGATCTGACCGTTTCGATCCCGATATCCATTCAACTGCTCGATAAGATGAAGGTGCGGGGTGCTGTGGGCGATTATGTTCGTCTCCTGGCGGGTGCCCGGGTGGATATTCCGATGACGGGAACGCGGCAGAACCCTCAGCTGAACTTTGGCCAGGTGGATCTCAAGCCGTTGATCGACAAGGCGGTCAAGGCGTTGATCAAAGAACAGTCGGGGAATTTACTGGATGACCTGTTGGGTGGTAAAAAGAAAAAAGAGAAGAACAGTCCGGATGGAAATTCCGGGTCGGATGGGGCTACGGAAAAGCCCAAAGAGAAGAGCGTTGAGCGGGAGGTGTTTGATATCTTTATGGGGGTATTGGAGGGGCAGAAGGAGAAGGAAAAGAAGGACAAGCGGTAGATTTTCCTGCTGATCTATACGTCTGACAGTTTATTTTTGCCCGGTTTTGCCTGGGCCGGATGACCTTGATTCATGGTTATATCGATACTGCGGGGACTAATATTGCTCAATTTGGCTATTTGTACGACAAATCCGGGGATATTACCTGCCAGGAATTCTTGCGAGAAAGTGACACTCCTGATGATTTTCCATTTGATTTCCACGGAAAAAAAGTGTTTTTAACCTTTAATTGACGCCAGCGTCATAAGTATTTTTGGAGCCTATTTTCCGCATCTTAAAGACCGATATATCGCTCCAAAATTGACTTTTGACGTGGCCATCTAAATTAGCCTTTTTGCCGGAAAATAACCGCCAAAAAGCAAAGAAAGCTCGCGTTACACTTATGATGGCCTTGACAGACTGCCCCGGGCCGACTATATTGATGACAGTGAAGATTTTGAGGCATTTACCTATGATGATCTGGGGAATCGATCAAATGTGGACAAATACGGAACGGCCAATGATGTGACTTATGCGATGGATTTGACAAGTACTAAGAATCTCAAGAATCAGTATGCCACCGTCGGCGGTAACAGTGTCAGCTACGATGACGCCGGGAATATGACCGTCGATCATCGGGGGTATCTGTATGAATATGACTACGAGAACCGGCTGGAGCGGATTTATGAGATGGACGGCCAGAATGAAGTGGATATCGCCAATTATACCTACGATGCCCTTGGCCGTCGGATTATGGTTGAAGACCCTATTGCCGATACTTCCACGACCTATTATTATGATGGGTGGCGGGTGCTGAGTGAGTTCGAGGCCGATACCAGTAGCACCCCCGGACCTACTATTCAGCGTGATTTTACCTGGGGTAATTATCTGGATGAGGCGTTGGTGATGACCTCTACGGTTTCTAGCGTTTCGATCGACCATTATTACGCCCACAACCACCTCTACAGCCCGGTCGCCCTGATCGATTCCGCCGGAACGATCGAGGAATATTACGAATATGATGCCTACGGGAAAATAACCGCCTATACCGACGCCGGAGCCGACACCACCTGGCGAACCGCCGACGATACCACCGGAACTTACTCCGCCCAGGGCAACCCCATAGCCTTCACCGGCCAACGACTCGATAGTCTTGATGGTGGAAACTTTGGGATTATGTATTATAAGAATCGGTATTATGATGTGGAAATTGGGCGATGGTTGAAGAGGGATCCGGCGGGGATAGTGCCGGGTGGATATATGGATATTTTTGAACCATTAGAACAGTATGGGGATAGTATTAATTTATATGAGTATGTAGGAAGCAATGCCTTGATTTATGTAGATCCTTACGGCTTAATGACTGGCTTTGGCCCAATCCCACGAATTCCACGTGAATACAAACCAAAGAAAAAGAAGCCAAAAATAAAATATTATGGGCCTGCATATTTTACTGAAAAATTTGTTCTTGTGCCAGGCGGTGTTAATCCTTCGGAATTTTTTAAGGGTTTGGGCGGCGATACTTTGCCACCATATCTGTTTGTCCCTTCGAGAAAATTAATGGGCGCAGGTACGGCAATAGCAAAAACTGCGACTGGTGCCGATTCAGTTGGAGATGTATATATTAGTATGTATCTTGATGCATTAAGAAAGAAATCTTGTGAATTAAATGCTTATTTTCAAATATGTAAATGGGATTATAATGGTAAAACTTGGACAGGTAAACAAAAATTATCATTTTTGGGGTGTGATTGGTACAAATGTAACTATGATTATCATAAAAATAGTGTTTTTGGGTCGGGTGAATATTTGAACGGTGGTTTTAATCCTGTTAAATTAGAGCTAGAATGTTTCAAGAAGATTGTAATGCCTATAATAGAAGACGGATATAGCATTTCTGGAAGGCCGAAGAGAACAAAAGAATTAGCCGATGATAAGGACGATTATGATTTAGATGATTACGAAATAATTGAGTGATTTATTTTTAAAAAATTGATTTGTTTTATAATAGATTTATATTTTAGTTAAAAAATGACCTTCGATAGATAATAATTCATTAAGCTGAGTATCTTAGTACATTATAGCATGGCATAACTTTTTTGGAATACAAAAACATGTTGAAAATAATGGAGATAGAGTGAAATAATTATATTATATTGTGATTAAGTGCTAATGTTGATTGGTAATAAAGGTGCGTACTATGCGTAAGTGGAAAAAATATACAGATCCAATTATATGTGTTCTTCTTGTTGCTTTTTTTATTGGGCTCTGGATTAAATATAGTAATGCCAAATATAAGGAAGAGCTGTTTGAAGCAATAAAAAATAACGATATTGAGAAAATTGATAGCAGTTTAGATAGCGACCGAATTCTTACAATTAAGGACAAGTATGATAATTCAGTATTACACCTTGCAGTAATAGATGGTCAAGCTGAAATCGTTAAATCATTACTCATAAGAAAAAACTGGGAATTCACTTACAATTACAGAGGTCACACACCTATTCATATTGCTGCAATGCTTGGTGAAGCTGAGATATTTAAAGATTTAATGTTGGTGACTGATGTCGATACAAAAACATTAGATGGTAATTTGCCGTTGCACTTAATTCCTTTGGGTTATACTTATCGACCAAAAGAAATACCAGAAGGTAGCTTGACTGATGGTCATATTGAAATAGCACGCCTTTCTTCTCGTGATGACTGGATAATTGATGGAGTAAAATGTCAGTACGTATATTTTGACGAAGCAGGAAATCAAAGAACACCTCCAGATAGAGACTTTGAACCCGGTGAATTTGAAGAACTCTACAAGGCATTGCCTACAATCGAATACGTCTTTAACAATGGAATGTCACCAGTTGATCCACTAATTATGGACAGAGTTGTCCAGGCGATTCGAGAGAAGACACCTGATTATGATTTGAAAATAGATTCTATCAATGCCCGAGGATTAGCACCTTCCATAAAGTTTACAGTTCAACAAAAAGAACAACAAGATGAAGCTCTAAAAGCTATTACAGAACAATATGAAAATAAGATAAATATGTTGGAAACAGACAAAGATAGACTTTATGAATTATTAGCAAAAGCGATTGATTCGCCAAAAAGTTTAACAGTAGGCGGTGACATGATCGGCAATGCAATCGGTGACGACTCATCTGTCACAACTGGCAACATCACCATCCACAAAGACAACGTCAATAAGTCTTCACTGGACGAAGGAACTAAGGCGATAATGAGCCAGGCAATTGAGGCCGTGAAAGAGCAGGGACTATCAGAAGCCAAGGCGTGTGCTGTTTTGGAAAACATTGATGAGTTAAGAAAAGAGCTTGAAAAACCAAAAAAGGATTCTGGGGTGATTAAAAAACTGTTTGAGGAAATCAATGTGTTTGCTGCGCCGGTGGCTTCAGTTTTATCAACTATTAGTTGTATTGGGAAGATGGTTGGGATGTAATAGTTTGGGAATTGGAGTAGTTTTATGAATCAAGAGCATTATAAGATACTTATGCAAGGTATTGAGAGTTGGAATAAGTGGAGGGAAGATAATCCTGATATTATTCCTGACCTCATTGGAGCCGACCTCAGCCAAGCCACACTCGTTAATGCCAGCCTCTTAAAAACCTACATGATTCATGTCCCCATCAATCATTCCAGCCTCATTGGAGCCAACCTCAGTAAAGCCAACCTCAGTAAAGCTAACCTTTGTGTGATTTGGAAAGGGACACTCGTTAACTAAAAGAGCTGCCATAAATTTGCAGCCATCGTTGTAACAAATCCCATGATTTGGAAAGGGACACTCGTTAACTAAAAGAGCTGCCATAAATTTGCAGCCATCGTTGTAACAAATCCCATAAAGTTAACCATTTATACTGATGCTTGAGGTAAATCAGAGGCGCATTGCCTGCTCATTCCATTAAATCCACAAGAATCATCGCACATTTTGACGCTACGCCCGTACCATCCCCGCATCCCCCTGTCTTCGCCTTTGTTTTTCCGCTATTTTACGCCATCTACCAGGTCACCGCATGGCTCCGCTGCTCTCGCAGGGTGGCGTACGGGCCTATTCTGGCACAGAGGGAATTGGAGAAGAAAAAGGACGCAAGATCAAGCTGATGAAAGAAAGAGAAGAAGATTTTTTGGAAAAGATCATCCATATATATTAAGTAAAGAAGATCCTTGTATGTTACCTATAGATAACGGATGGGTTGAGGGCAACAAAGAATTAAAGATTTCGATTCACGATATAGCTTGGCGAAATAAACGTAAAGAGAAAAATTGGATTGATCCAATACAGGTTGTTCCTGGAAAGAAAAAACGATTGAAATATTAGAACGTCGAATATTATATAACTTAGCAAAAAGGAAGACTAATGCCTAAAAAAAAAGTAATTTATGGAACAATTTCTTTACTGTTGCTCTTGGCATTTCTCGTGATTATTTACATAAACAAACAATCTGTCAATTGGGATAATGTTGAAAGAATAATTGTAAAAACATATTATTATTATGAAATCGATCCTAATATTCCCCCCAAATATGGATATAAATATTACATGTTGCAGAATCAGGACTCTAAGGAAATTCAAGCTTTAATAGATAATTTTTCAGAACCACCTCCAAAGCCAGGCAAGTTACCAGCCGTACAATCGCATCATGGGGAAGTTTATATATACGGGATTACTGACAAAAATGTTCTTTGTTTGTATTTTGATATTGCACTTCAACCTGAAGAAAACATGGGAAGGAAATTTAATCGTAAGAAAGGAATTTTTGATAAACAGATGGCTAATTATGATTCTTTTATTTTGCCAATTAAAGAAAAAGGAGAAGAGATTTCTAAAGAACAAGTCGAAAAATATAATATACCAGATTACGAGGATATAAGAAAAAAACATCCGAGGTTTTGGAAGAAAGAAATTGTCAAGCCTGACTGATGCTAAGGAACCGCGCATAAATAAATGCTACATTTATTAAATATTTATTGCTGCCTATGCCGATATATTGAGCATGGTTACAGTAGAAAATAAAATGAGCATTAGTGATAAATTTTTTGTATTGCAAACAGTTTTAGATGAGCGTACCCGCCGGTTATGGGCGGCAACTGAGGTCAGGACGCTCGGTTTTGGCGGCGTCAGTTTAGTAGCCCAACAAACCGGTCTGGCTCGTTCAACGATTTACCGCGGCCTAGACGAACTGAAACAGATTGAGGCTGATCGTTATGCTGATATAGCCGAGCTGGGGCGTCTTCGTCGGCCTGGAGCTGGGCGTAAATCGATTCTTGAGGTTTACCCTGGTGTTACAAACACCTTGGAATCATTGATTGAGCCAGTCCGTGGCGACCCTGAATCGCCTCTTCGCTGGACCTGTAAGAGTACCCGCCGACTGGCCGAAGAGCTAACGACTTAAGGGTATTCTGTTAGTCCTCGAAAAGTAGCAGCATTACTATATGAAATGGAAGGATTTGATAAGGGACACTCGTTAACTAAAATATCAACAATAAAATTGCCGTCATCGCCGTAAAAAATCACATAAAAATAACCTTTCATACCATTTTTTAATGTAAATCAGAGGTGCATTACCCCCTCATTCCATTAAATCCATACAAATCATCGACCATTTTGGCGGTACGTCTGCACCGTCCCCGCCTTCCCCTGTCTGCTCCTTTGATTTTTCACTATTTTACGTCATCTACCAGGTCACCGCATGGCTCCCCTGCTCTCGCAGGGTGGCGTACGGGCCTGGCCGTTGAGGGATCGGGTTTTTTCTCCGCAAATAATACCCCTCCTTCTTCAGCATCTGCAGATAATCCCGTACAAATTCCTCGCTGCCCAGCACGACGCCGTCGACGAAATACCGC
>JAIPFO010000134.1 GCA_021736565.1 Phycisphaerae bacterium
GCGGTCTTCTCCTGCCAGTCCTCGGGGAATTGATACCGTTTCGATGCCGGAATCGCTGATGGGTTGACATCGGTTAAGACTTTAGACGTCTCCGAATCACTGCCCTTCGCTATGTTCAATTGTTTCTTGAAAAAGATCAGGTCTTTAAGTTGGCCTTTCTGACGCGTTGCCTGATGATGCCTGGGTTCTATTTCAAGAACCCGATCAATGATCATGGCGGCCTTTTCATATTCCTGCATACCTCGAAACTCTTTGGCCGACATCATCAGCGAGTTTACCCGTTGTTGCGTATTAGAGTCTATTTTATTTAGACGCTGCACTTCCATTGCTTCGGCAACTTGCCTTTTTGTCAGGCCAGGTTCCTTTGGCAATCCGCTCGATTGAGCCATGCTATTTGGATGAGACGATATAATGGTCGGCTCCTGAGCGACCGATTTCAATTCCACCCTGCCTGGTGTCTTATGCGATGTTGCCGGGCGATACTGGTTCCAAACCGCCATGGGCGTTGGCAAAAAATGCAGGCCCGATATCTTTCGTTCACTGTCGTAAACCAGCATGACATCTACCGGCCCTTTTTCAAATTCACACGTGACCAGGACAACATCGTAGTTTTGATATTTATCCGGTCGGGCGACAAGTTGTCTCTTAAAGGGCTGGATATTGGCCACGAGAGATTGCCATTTTTCCGCGAGTCTTTTCTCGCCCATCAGCCGGGTCATATTGTCATCAAAGTCCTTGGCGGCTTCTTCGTACTGGCCGGAGGTCAGTAGCTCTACAAATGCCTGCCCCTGCGTTTTCAATTCCATCTTCGACGGTTGCTTGCTTTCCCGGGCACTGGTCATCGCTACGCAGGCCAGCATAATCATTAGACCTGCCGTGAGCCAGGCACTATTTTTTGTATTTCTTTTAAAGTTCGCAATCATGGCGATTCTCCTTTTTAGGTGAAATCTTGATTCCAGCATGCCCACCAGGGACGGCAATGGCCGCCGCTGTGAAAAACACTCCAGTAACCGCACAATCGTCTGGCCATATTTTTGTGGCTGTTCGCTATGCAGGGCCGTGAATACCATCGCGTCACATGCTATTTCACGTTCAACACGCATCCGGTAAAACGCATACCAGAGCAGTGGATTGAACCAGTGGACGATCTGAAGAAGAGTCGTCAGCCATCCCATTTGAATGTCACGACGTTTGAGATGGGCCAGTTCATGTAGAAAAATATGACGCAATTGCGATGCGTTAAGGCCGGCCAATAACCCTTTGGGTAAAAGTAGCCGGGGATGAATACTGCCGAATAATGAAGGGCTGTAAACCTGGTCGGTCGCCACCACGACCAGTGGATTCTTCCCCGCAATTCCCATTTGTTCCATACAGTCAGCCAAAAGTTCTAATGCCTGGGGATGGGTCACTATTTTTTCCCGTCGAACCTTCAGCCATAAACGTAAATTAGCCGAAAAAATTATCGTCAGAAACACCAGGATTCCACCAAGCCAGACCGCCGGTAGGACCGTCCAGGCCCGCCAGCGATCATCCTGGACAACCGGTTGATTTGCCCTGACTGAACAGTGTCGGTCCTCCAATGCGATCTCGATGGGCTTATCGATGGCGGGGGCAACAGCGAGGGGGGCTATGACGCCGTGTTCTGGAACCAGGTTATTGAAGGTCAGATAACCATCCATGATGGGCGTTTGCGCGCGAATTGGGGGCATAGACGGAACCGATGTTAAGTTATAGATGCTTAACCGGCTTTGGGGGACCCATGGCATGATCAGCCGTATTACGACCAGCAGCCATAATCCATAATGCCACCGTCCTGCCAATCGCCCACGCAAGCCTGCCTGGATGATGAGAATTAAGCCAATCAGTATGCTCGCCTGCATGGATGTGAGCATCACCCATTCGAAAATATATCTTATGCTGATCACGCTGTTCACGATTGATCTCTCCTGTCGGGCGAGATTAGATGGCGTTCATCTAAACTTTTCAAAAGTGACTCTCATATTAAAAGTCTATTTTTTGATAAAAATCAGCCCTTAAGGGGTGTAAAATCGGCTTCAAAAATACTCATGGCCTTGGCGTCAAATACTTTTCAGGTTCTGTTTTCCAGTATTTCTTTTAACTCCGCTATGTCTTCAGGCGACAAGGACTCTTCCTCCAGGAACGTTGCCAGTAATGGCTTTATCGCCTTACCACGAATTCGGTCAATAAGCGACCGGGTCTCGGCCTGAATGCACTCCTGCTCATTCAATAGGGGGTAATAATTGTACTGCCGTCCATCTTTCTCGAATCCCACCGCGTTTTTACTGACCAGCCGGTTGATCAGGGTGCGTATCGTCTTGGGCTGCCAGTTTCGTTTACCTTCCAGTATCGCCACGATCGCATTAGAACTCTGGGGTGATTTTCCCCACAAGACCTTCATGACTTCCCATTCTGCTTCGGATATGCCAGGTTTTTTATGCATAGAGGGTTACGCCTAAAATCAATATGGATTTCCACGTCAAAGGTTATTTCTCATCGTTAAGACCAGCAAGTTAAGCTCCGGGAAACCGCCGTCAAAACACGATGAAGCTGGCGGTTTCATAAGGGCATTGGCCTTACTGGCGTTGACAGTTGTTCGTTGATAGTTTCTGTTAAGATGATCTGCCATTTACAATGCGTTACGCAAGTGCTTTATCTCTTTAATTATTACACATGTAATCCATTTGTCAAATTAATTCGCTATTTTTTTTTATCGGTTACATCATGATCCAATGGATTCCCATGGCAAAATGGTTTTACGTATTTCAGATCGTCCTTTAAAATGCGGAATTTGGGCGACAAAAATACTGAGGACGTTGATGTCAATTTGGACGTGTAACGACGTTAATTAAACACTCAAAGCAACACGCCACAATACTTTTGACCCGGGTGTTATTTTTTTTTACATATTTTTAAAGTTCTTCTTTATTTCTCACCGAAATTCTATTATAACCCCTTCTTGAGAAACAGAGTGGAGGCTTGTTATCAGTGACCAGAATTGAGGTCCTGCTGACGACATGAGTACCTTGTTTAAAGAATTTGTGTTAATTAGACCGAAAATGGGATGGTGGTCTTTGACGATGTCTTTGGGAATAAGTTGGACTTCTGAATCAAAAGTAGTTTTTCCTATTCTTAATCAGGCCTTAAAATGCGGCGACCGGATGCTAAAAATACTGATCACCCGGGCGTCAAGTTTTTGATTTTAGTGGAACAGGATGTTTTTATGCTCAATCAAGGAAGATTGATAAAAGTAATGCTACTTCTTATGATGGCGATGACAGCTGGGGCCTTGATCTTATTTGCCCTGGAAGGACAACCCATCAAGCCCACGGCATTTAGTCTTTCAAGTCAGAACCGAATGCCCGAGATTCGTAAAATACTGGGAATTCAGCACGGTGTTAAATTGGGACCGTGGCGTGATGTCGAAATTACCTATGACGCCAACGAGGGCCAGTTGACCCCCACCGGACGCTTAAACGGAAGTTTTTCCTCCCAATATCATCTCGTGATCAATAGTGCGACAATCAACGGACAAGGCCCGATCTTTGCCTCGCAAAAATGGAGCCTTCAAAGTCCTTGTCATATTCCGGACTATTCAGCTGCGACCCGCCAGACCATTCGAATCTGTGTTATCAAAACTCCCGATTCACAAAACGGTACGTCCAGGCAGGCCCGTTTACTCGATAGCCTGTTAACTTACTTGGTCAAACATTTCCAGGTTGACGTGATACCGCCCCGCTAGTAGCGATTCCCACCTCAAAAGATGATTTGCATCGTTCAATTCATCTTTTGAAAGACAAAAAAACGGTTTCAAAAATACTTATAACCCAGGTGTCAATGTTGACATGTGAAAACGTCAATTGAAAGTCTACGTCGACACCTCAAAAAATATTTGAGGCCGGCAGTATTTGTAAGTCGTTTTATTTAAGTGACTTATGGTTTTTGACTTCCTCTTTTTATGGTTTTGAACTTTTTTTTGTGGTCAATGTCCCAAAATTGCTTGTAGAATAGTAACTGTTGCGATAAAATATCTGCGGCCTCAAGCATAGACTTGATTGAGTGATGTGCGAAATCATCCCCTGAGCAAAATGGGTGGTAACTATTATTTTGCTATAATTTCTATTTATTTATTATTTATTATTATATTTTCTCACTTTTACCTACCCGTTTACATGCCCTTTTAGGATTTGCTAATTTTGACAGCTGCGTCAGAAGTCAATTTACGTATCTAAAAACATCTTTTAAGATACCAAAAATCGACTTCAAAAGTACGAATGTCTCTGGCGTCAAATTTATTCCGCTCATTGATTCAGTTCACTTCTTCTGAGGCCGATAGTTACTGTATAGCTTTGGTTATGCCAAATTGCTATAGCCTGTTGCCCCTGTGTGCAATAGATTCAAAACATTCTGGATTTATAATCCATTATGGGAATGTACGTCCTTTTTTCTGGGAGAAGAAATTTCAGTGCTAAACGCCATGAGTTCACCGCAATTTGGGTTAGATACCAGCTCTCTACCGCAGTATGACGGTTATGAGACCATCAAAAAGCTTGGTATCGGTGCCGCCAGTACGATTTATGAAGTACGTAATCAGACCACCGGCGAGATCAGGGCTCTCAAGCATGTCATTCGAAAAGACGGCGAAGATAAGCGAATGATCGAGCAGGTCGAAAACGAATTTGAGATCGCTCGAAAAGTTGACCACCCCTATATCCGTAAAGTGTACGAAATAAAAAAAGTTAAACGTCGGTTGCAAGCGCGCGAAGTATTCATGCTCATGGATTATTGCCCTGGCATTTCCCTGGAGCAAAGCCCCAGTCGTTCGCTGGTCGATCTTTTATTGATCTTCCGTATGGTTGCCGACGGCATTAACGGGATGCACTCCGTTGGGCTGCTCCATTGCGATATGAAGCCGAATAATGTCATTATTGCCGAAAATGGCGGGATTTGCGTTATTGATCTGGGCCAGAGTTGTCCAGTGGGCACGGTTAAACAGCGAATTCAAGGCACGCCTGACTATATCGCTCCCGAACAGGTTAAGCGAAAACCCCTGAGCCGACGTACGGATGTTTTCAACCTGGGGGCTACGATTTACTGGGCGCTGACCGGTAAAAATATTCCCACCATGATCCCAAAAAAATCCGATCGGGTCGAGCTTGTTTCTTCCGGAACTGTGGACCGTCCGGTCCCGCCTCATGTCTTGAAGCCTCAAATTCCCGCCGGTATTTCGAATCTCATTATGGAGTGCGTCAGCAAAACGCCCGCCAATCGACCTGCTGATATGCCGACTTTAATTTCTCGCCTTGATTTATTGATTCATATGCTTGCGGGCGGAAAATTTATGGGAAATTCAGACAAATAGGCTAACAGGCCGTTTTTGGTCTCAATGACGGTTATAATCCAGACTTTCGCGTCAAAAGGTGTTATTCGCATTTAAAAGCGTCTTTCTAAATGGGAGTAGCAGGTTCCAGAAAGACTTATGACGCTGGACGCCAATTTATATTTTACTGATATGACTGCAAAAGAAATTATTGGACTACTCAATGCGGCCACTCAGGCGAACCTGAATGACCGTTGGCGATCCGGGAATATGATCTCACTTCACGGCCCAGGTGATGTTCTCATGACCGGTGATCTGCATGGGAACGAAGTAAATTTTGATAAAATTGTTCGGTGTGCCCAACTGGAGAGTAATCCAAATCGTCATCTCATCCTTCACGAACTTCTTCACTGCAGTGAGTCTGATTTCCCTGACCAATGTCATTCGTATATGCTCGTTGCTAAAGCCGCACGCCTTAAAGCCCGTTTTCCCGACCAGGTTCATTATCTCATGGGAAACCATGCGATGTGCCAGGTTATTCAAGACGAAGTGTTAAAGGCGGGTAAGCCCATGGTTAGGGCCTTTAACACCGGGCTTCAGGTGAAGTTTGGCCAAAACGATCAACAGGTTGCCGAGGCACTGGACAAATTTATCCTTTCAATGCCTCTTGCGACTCGGACCGCCAATAAGATCTGGCTTTCGCATACCCTTCCAAATTCGCGCCATCTCAAAGATTTTGAGGATGAAATCTTCAATCGCCCGATCACACTTAAAATGATGGAGTCATGCCCATCCATGCGGGCTTTCATCTGGGATCGCCGACATAACGCCGAATGCATTGAAAAATTATGCCAGCGGTGGGATGTTGAGATGTTTATCATCGGTCATCAACCCCAGCCCCAGGGATGCGGTCGTCCCGTCGATCGAATGATCATTCTAGCCAGCGACCACCCCCATGGCTGCTTTTTGCCCTTCAATTTGGATACTCCTTACCAGCCGGATGAATTATTCAATCAGGTTAAACCCTTGGCGGCAATTCGTTGACGCGACCACCAAAATGTTTTTTATGTTCGGTTATCTTTAATTTTTCACTTGCGGACGGCCCATCAGGCCATTATCATTCGGGTGAGTCTTTTAGAAGTGAAATCTTGACGCCCGCGTCGAAAGTCGACTTTCGTATCTAAAATCACGCTTTATAATGTAGAAGGATCGGCTCGAAAAATTAGGGTGCAGGCGTCAACGTTACGCGCGATCAAAAAAAATGTGCCCGAATGGGTATGAAAGGATTGTGTATGCTTGCCAAGATCCCCAGTGCTGCCATTGTTGGAATTGATGCTGTTTTGTGCGAGGTGGAGGTTGATGTGGGGGCAGGGGGCTTCGAGCGTAATACGATTGTTGGGCTGCCGGATGCCGCGGTAAAGGAAAGCTCCGAACGGGTTCGCAGTGCGATTATTAATTGTGGCTATGCCTATCCCGGCGAGTCCAGTGTCATAAACCTGGCCCCCGCCGATATCAAAAAGGAAGGCCCCAGCTACGATCTGCCTATTGCCCTGGGAATTCTTGTCGGCCAGGGGGTGATCCGCTCTGATCAGTTGCCCCATACGGTTGTTGTGGGTGAGTTGGCACTCGATGGCCGAATTCGCCCCGTTAAAGGGGCACTGGCAACGGCTATTATGGCACGCGATAATAACTTTACCACGCTGTTAATTCCGGCGGATAACGCGCGCGAAGCGGCGGTTGTCAGTGAGATCGATGTGATCCCCGTCTCATCCCTTTCCGAGGCGGTCGGGTACCTCAACGGCCAGCTCCCCCTCGAACCGACCGCTATTGATATTGACGAGGTCTTTAGCCACGCCTCCAAATATGATCTTGATTTTTCCGATGTAAAAGGGCAGGAAAGCGTAAAGCGTGCTATTGTCGTTGCCGCCGCGGGAAATCACAATATTCTGCTCATGGGCCCGCCCGGGACGGGTAAGACCATGTTGGCAAAACGACTGCCCACGATTATGCCATCACTTACCCTGGAAGAATCGCTGGAGACCACCCGAATTCATTCCTCCATGGGGCTACTGAAAAAAGGACAGTCACTTTTAGGTGTTCGGCCGGTCCGAAATCCCCATCATTCTGCCAGCGGTCCCTCGCTGGTGGGTGGCGGCAGCGTTCCCAGGCCCGGGGAACTCTCTCTGGCACACAATGGGCTGCTCTTTCTGGACGAATTCCCCGAATTCAAACGGACCGTACTGGAGAACATCCGCCAACCGTTGGAAGATGGCGCCGTGACAATTGCCCGGGCCGCCAGTACGCTGACATTTCCGGCAGTTTTTATGCTGATAGCCGCCATGAACCCCTGTCCCTGTGGATATCTAACCGACCCCAAGCGAAGCTGTAAATGTTCACCCAAGCAGATCGAACGCTACTTGGCAAAGATTTCCGGGCCTTTGGTGGACCGGATCGATATACACATTGACGTGCCGGCAGTTCCGTTCCATGACCTCTCCAGCGATCGCGACGGAACCGGATCAGCCAGAATGCGAGAGGAAGTGATCGCTGCCCGTCAGCGCCAGACCCGCCGTTTTTCCGGCCAGAATATCCTGACCAACGCCCGAATGAACAGTCGTCAGATGCGGCAATTCTGCAAGCTGACCGATGACTGCCAGGCGGTGATCAAACAGGCGGTCTACGAATTGGGACTCAGCGCCCGGGCCCATGCCAAGGTACTGAAAATCTCGCGAACTATTGCCGATCTCGATGATAAAGAAGACATTCAACCGGAACATATTCACGAAGCGATACAATATCGTCGGCTAGACAGAAATCTGTAAAATACCGAAGGCGGGGGCTTTGTACTTAAAAGCCCCCTGCCTCTTTCTGTGCCATAAGGACTGACGTTTCAGAGGTAAAGAAGCAACTTGGAAAAAGCGAATGTTTCCAGATGACACCAGTACTAATAGCCCAGTTCCCCCCATGCCGCTCTTTGCATTCGCTTGATGTCCGGATTATCCGGATTGTAGGTGTTCATACCATAGTTAGCCTCTGGTGTTTTTGCCGCATTGGCCAATTCGGCCGATTTGATGGTATCTTCATGTTGCCAGGACCAAAACTCCGAATGGCCGTCGGCAAAACCAAAAACATTACCTCCGGAACCGTGGCGGATAGGCGTTGTATTCCACAGCTGGGGGCGATCGTAGTATATCTGCCAGCAGGCGTCCCAGTCGTTTATGTAATCGTCTAAAAACAAGAAGCGTTCGGCCGGTCTCATTATCTGCGAGGACTTGGTAACAATCGTTCCGCCCCCTCCGTTGTGCCCGCCATTCATGGAATGGGGCATAGAGTAGGTTCGAAGTTCATTTGGCTTGGCAATCGGACAACGGTAGATATCTGGTGTGTTCATATACGGATACAAAAGCCCTTCTTTGATAGCCTCAATTTGTAATTCTTCCGACGCTTCCCAGGGATTAAAACGATAGCCAACGACCTGGTTGATCCAGCCCGGTGCCGATGGAAGCCTCGTATAGGCCAAAGGCATTTTTTCTTCATTATCCATCACATACAGCAGCCACCCGGTTCCGAGCCTTTTGACGTTATTGAGACAAACGG
>JAIPFO010000135.1 GCA_021736565.1 Phycisphaerae bacterium
CCTGACCGGGCGGGTTTAGGGCCGTATTGGGTGCGGATTTCGGCGTCCTGGGGGAGTTCTTCGGCGAATTGCCAGGTGGACAGGTGATCTTCGAGGTAAACAACAGTGCCTGTTGTGCCGGTGATTTCGAACCGTTTAAACGCACCCGGCCATGATGCGGTAGTCCCGTAAATAACCCCCAATGCACCATTTACGAATTTCAAAGCCGCTACCGAGGTGTCTTCGGCCTCGATCTGCGGGTGGCCGATATTCGCGGTGAAGGCCTTGACCGATGCAACCGGCCCCATCAGGTCACAGAGCATATCGATCATGTGGATCGACTGGTTCATCAATGCCCCGCCGCCATCAAGAGCCCATGTGCCATGCCAGCTATCATTGTAATAGCTCTCAGCCCGCCACCAGGGAACATAAGCCCCGGCATAGGTAATCGTACCAAAACGGCCATCATTTACCGCCTGTCGCAGGGGAGCCATCGCCTCGGTGAAGCGGTTCTGGAAGATGCAGCCCAGTTGGGTGCCGGCTTGTTCATGAGCCCCGATCATGGTGTCAATTCGTTCGGGGGTGATCTCCAGCGGCTTTTCACAGAGGACGTGTTTGCCATGCAAGGCAGCGGCTACCGCCGGTTCCATGTGAGCCCCGCTGGGCGTACAAATGGTGACAATATCAATTCGGTCGTCTGAGAGGAGCTCGTCGAAGTTGTTGTATGCCCTGCAGTTATAGCGGTCGGCGAGGAACTGGGCCTTCTGAGGGGACCTGCCGCAGAAACCCGCCAGGGTGCCCTGGGGGATATCGGCAATGGCCCGGGCATGACAATCAGAGATCAGGCCGGTACCCACAATGCCAAAGGTGTATTTTTTCATATGAACTCTCTAAAAATTAAGGGGTTAACAATCGTTAAAAGCATGATAATGTCTCCTGCCAGATGCCGCAACAGGAATTTATTGATAGATGTGTTGATAAGATGGCCATGAATGTATAAAATTATTGTGTATGAGTACTTACAGCAATAAACAGATAGCAGATGATCTACGGGGCGGCCTCTCGGGCCGGGTTTATAGTGACAGCCTGACACGGGCGTTATATAGCACCGATGCGAGTATCTATCAGATAGACCCGCTGTGCGTGGTGATGCCGGAGCATGAGGCGGACATTGCCCATGTGGTAAGATACGCGGGAGAGAAGGGCTTACCCGTTATTGCCCGGGGTGCCGGTAGCGGGCTGGCGGGCGAGACGCTGGGCTCGGCGATCATTCTGGATATGAGCCGGTTTATGAACCGGGTGGTGAAGGTGGATGAGCAGGCTGGCCGGGTTGTGGTGCAGCCGGGAGTGGTGCTGGAACAACTGAACCGGCAACTGGCCCCGTTGGGAAAACAGATCGGCCCGGACCCCGCCAGTGGTTCGCGGGCAACAATAGGAGGGATGATCGGTAACAACGCCACGGGCGCCCATTCGATGAAATATGGGTATATCGGGCGACATATTCAGCATTTGAAAGCAGTTTCGGCGGGTGGAGAGCGGGTAGATTTCGGCCGATCGGTACGGCCGGACAAAGGAGGGATTGCCGGAAAATGGGCGGCGGATGTACATGACTTACTTAGCCGTAAGCAGGCGTTAATGGCAAAGGTCAAGCCGGCCTGTGATCGTAACGGCAGTGGATATAATGTGTATGCGGCATTGAATAATGGCGAGGTGAACCTGGCGGAGATGATAGCGGGTTCCGAGGGAACTTTGGCGATTGTGACGGAAGCGACGCTGGGGCTGGTGGATTTGCCGAAGGTAAAAATGCTGTTGCAGGTGAATTTTGACTCGATGGGCAAGATGACCCGGGCGATTCCTGCTATTTTGGAGCATCAGCCGTCGGCGTGTGAACTGATGGATGGGACATTGCTGGGGTTGGCACGGGCGGCGTATCCGAACTATCACGATGTCCTGCCCGGCGGGGTGGCGGCGTCGCTGGTGGTGGAATTGGATGGGAACGACGTTGGGGATGTGGAAAAACGATTAAAGCAGTTGCGGCTGATGGTGGAAGGGTTGCCGGTGGAGGCCCGGCCGATGGGCACGAAGGATATTATCCGCCCGGCGGATCAGGCGGTGGTGTGGACGGCGCGTAAGGCGGGAGTGCCGTTGCTGTTTCGCAATAAGAGTGCCAGACAGCCGATTCCGGTGATTGAGGATGTGGCGGTAGACCCGCGGCGGATGGTGGAGTATATTGAGGGGTTAGAGGCGATTACTAAGGAGATGGAGGTCCCCCTGGCCCTTTATGCTCATATTGGCCATGGCGAACTGCACCCGCGTCCTTATTTTGATCTGCATAAGGCGGAAGATGTTAAAAAAATGCGGACACTCGCTGAGAGGACGTTCAAGCTGGCCTGGTCGCTGGGAGGGACGATCAGTGGTGAACATGGCGAAGGACTGGTGCGGGTATCGTTTATTAAGGAGCAGTATGGGGAAGAAATGTATGATGTGTTCCGCAAGGTGAAGGGGATATTTGACCCGGAGAACCGGCTGAACCCCGGTAAGATCATCAATGATGACCCGGAGGTGATGACGAAGAATTTGCGGTTTGCCCATAAGCGTGAGCGGCGCGACTGGCCGACGAATTTGATTTTCAGGGAGAATGAATTTACCGCCGAAATTGAGCAGTGTAATGGCAATGGTCTCTGTCGGACGAATGATCCAACCTTGTCAATGTGTCCGATATTTCGGGCGACCGGCGATGAAGATGCCAGCCCGCGGGCCAAGGGCAATATCATGCGGCACTGGTACAACGGCCTGCTGAATGCCGATGTCATGCAGACGCCCGAGTTCAAGCGGATCGCTGATCTGTGTGTCAACTGTAAGATGTGTGCCAGTCAGTGCCCGTCGCTGGTGAACATCCCCAAGATGATGATGGAGGCGCGGGCCGAGTATGTCAAGGCCAACGGTTTGACGATGCCGCAGTATATTCTAACGCGAAGTGAATTTATGAGCCAGCTGGGCAGTCGGTTCGGGGCGGTGGCGAATCTGTTTACACAGGCCAGCGGGTTCCGGTGGTTCTTGGAAAAAGTCAGCGGCCTGGATCGTCGCCGGGCGATGCCGAAATTCGACCGGGGGTCGAACCTGCCGAAGTTGCGGCAGTATTTGAAGAAGCAGGGCCCGCTGGCGGAGCCGATGGACAAGGTAGCCTATTTTGTGGATATGTTCGCAACCTGGAACGATCATGCCCTGGGCCGGACGGTCGTAGACGTATTACACCATAATGATGTGGAGGTGGTTATTGCAAAGCAAAAAGGAATGGCAATGCCGGCGATCAGTTATGGCGACTTGCCCTATGCGCGTAAGGCGATTGAATATAACGTAAGTCATCTGGCCGAGTTGGTTCGTGCGGGCTATAAGGTTATTTGCAGTGAACCGACGGCGGCACTATGTTTGAAGGAAGAGTATCTGGACGTAGTGGATACCGAGGATGCACAGTTGGTGGCAGAGAATACATGGGAACTCACCGAATACCTGGCAGGTTTGAATAAGGATGGCAAACTCAAGAAGGATTTTCAACCGGTCAACTTGAAACTGGCCTATCATATGCCGTGCCATTATGAAGCGATGAAGATCGAAGAGGGAACAGAAGCTTTGATGAAACTGATCGACGGGATAGAGCTTGAGATGTTGCCGCACAGCTGCTGTGGCATCGCCGGGACGTTTGGTTTCCAGAAGAAGAATTTTGATTTATCAATGAAGGCCGGTGAGCCAATGCTCGGGCCGTTACGAGACAGTAAATCCGATTACGGCCTCACCGAATGTGCCACCTGTAAAATGCAGATGGAGCTGGGCGGTCAAAAAGTCACACTCCACCCGATAAAGATACTGGCAGTAGCATATGGGTTATTGAAACTGAATGAGTTGAAGTAAAATATTTGTAACCATTCACACAAAATAGAATAATTCCCATTGTAGGGGCACCCCTTGTGGGTGCCCTCCTAAACGACCCGAAGGGCAGAACGAGCGTAGCAAGTGGCACCCTGAGTAATGTGTCCCAGTTTCCTTCTCGCCCTGTAAGGACAGCATGATCAGACTTGTATAGAGTGCCCCATTTAAAATTCATCAAGAGCAGACGAAACTATCATGGACAACAAAACACATAAAGCAGTACTGTGGAACGCGTTAGATCACCAGGCAGTCCAATGTAAACTGTGCAGCTTTCGCTGTAAGATCGCTCCCGGTGAGCTTGGTATTTGCCAGGTGCGAAAAAACATGGATGGTGCACTATTCTCGCTGAATTATCATTCGATCTGTTCGGCAGGGATCGACCCCATCGAAAAGAAGCCGCTGTTTCATTTCCAGCCCGGTCAGCGGAGCTTTTCCATCTCGACGATGGGGTGTAATTTCCAGTGTGATTTCTGCCAGAACTGGCAGATCAGCCAGACACCCCGGCGGCAAAAGCAGATCAATGGCCAGAACTATACCCCCCAGCAGATCGTTGATTCGGCCATCGCCCAGCAATGCCGCAGTATCTCCTATACCTACACCGAGCCGACGATCTTTATGGAGATCGCCGCGGATTGCGGCCGACTGGCCCGCCAGAAGGGGCTGGCTAATGTGTTTGTCAGCAACGGATACATGACCGCCGAGGCGATTGACTATGCCCGCGATTTTCTGGACGCGGTTAATGTGGACCTGAAGGCCTTTACGAACGATTTTTACCGTGACATGTGCAAGGCAAGTTTAAAACCGGTACTTGAAACGCTTAAGAAAATTGCCGCGACAGATATCTGGCTGGAGGTCACCACGCTGGTGATCCCCGGCCTCAACGATAGCAACCAGGAGCTCAAGCAGCTCGCCGGTTTTATCGCTGATGAGCTGGGCCCCGATGTCCCCTGGCATGTCAGCCGGTTCCACCCGACCTTCGAACGCACGGATGCCCAGCCAACCCCCACCGAGACATTGGTCAACGCCTACCAGATCGGTAAAGATGCCGGCCTGCATTACGTCTATGTCGGCAATATCCCCGGCTGCAACTACGAAAGCACCTACTGCCCCGACTGCGGCAACAGGCTCATCGAACGGGTAGGCTATCAGTTGGGTCAATACAACATCATTAATGCCGCCTGTCCGGGCTGTGGGGCAAAGGTAGCCGGAAAATATCTGGACCCGGTGACGTTTTGAGGTAAGTGGGAATATATACGCTTTTCTCAGAATTAATCCTAAATACTCCCCATTCGCTGAAGCTTATCTGACGAAGCCATTTCCGAAAAACTTCCTAAACTACCTATTTTTCCTAAAACAACAATTTCCCATACAAAATATTTTTCAAACTTTCCCAAAGATCCCCGTCCTGCAATACATCACGCCCCCTCAACTCGTCATCACGCCCAGAAGGCCTTCAGCGGCCTGCTGCGGACTTTAACCCATAAAAATGTGCGTTGGGCGCATAAAAAAAAGGAACCCGTTTTAAAAGGTTCCCTTTTTATAATTTATAATGATTGCATCAAAATGTATTTAACTGCGACGCTTTCTTCTGATAAGCACCAGGCTACTCAATCCCATCAGGGCGATTGTCGCGGGCTCCGGAACGTAGGTATAAGTAACAACGGCTTTAGCCGAAGCTTCGGTAGCAAAAAACATCACCAGGTTGCCCGAACCGGTCGCACTTGATGCCCCCGTGGCCTTGATCGGCAAGTTAATATTACCCACTCCGGTGAACAAAAGCAAATCTGCAGGCAGTGCTGTCGTCGCTATCTCAGTTTCAGTATTTGACTGATTGCTGATCGTGTCTCCAGATGTACCACCAAAATCCAGAAATTGGTCGTAAGCCGTCGCTTGAAACGTCTCTGAAACCGTAGGAAGGGTTACCACCAGCAAGCCCCCCTGCGGCTGAGGACGCTTAACCGTAATAATGGCAATTAATTCCATCGTAACTTCGCTGGGACTTGCATCACGACTTTCAAAACCAGCCGAACCAGTAACGGTTCCGGTCAATTCAATCATCACACTCTGAAGATCGCCCATGGCCGGATTAAACTTCGGAACACTGATCACATCCGTCCAGTTTGTCGAAGCCAAAGCAATCTCATCAGGGTAACTCACGGTCATCACACTGGCACTTGAAATGCCACAGCAACCCAGAATAAGCCCCAAAACCAATAAACTTAATGTAAATCTACTCATTTTTCTGTTCTCCAATCATCATTTTAAGTATTTATATCTAAGAATACATACCAAAAGATACTCTTTGTTATTATTATAACCCTTTTCCCTGATAAGTCAATAGTATTAATTTAATTTTAAAAAAAATTTGCCTCACACATAAAATAATGACCCGAACATCAAAATCCGAAAAACAGCCTTGAAGCATTCGGAAAACGGGGGTTAAAAGTCGATTCTCACACGGCGGATTCCGCCCTTTTTTCTACGATAAATCCTTATCCATAAGTGATTTATCACGCACTAAGAATAACGGGCGATTTCGAATACTCACCCAAAATGGCAAAAATAATACGCCGTGCATTCTAACAGCCCTGCGATTTAACTCATTTAATCTGTCAGGCAATCTGTCAGAAGTTAAAAAAGTACGAACCCTTTGGTGACTTCCACCTCAAAAGTAACTTTCCGTCATCAGAATCGCCCTTTGAGATGCGGAAATCCGCGTCAAATCCAGCGATATCGGGATATGACGCTGGCGTTACTCGTACCTAAAACCAGCTTTATGACGTAAAAAATGAGCGCAAAAAAAATAAAAGGCTGGCATCTCCATAAAAAAAACCGCATGACGACCCGGTCGTCATGACGGTTTATACGGAATGAAGGCGCTGGGACTCGAACCCAGGACCCACGGCTTAAAAGGCCGTTGCTCTAGCCAACTGAGCTACGCCTCCGTATTATTTTCTTCTACCCAAAACGTTAAAATCTGATTTTTGCGACAAAAACATCCTTCTCTTTCGAAAAAGAATTCTCTGAACACAAAAACGCCCAGGATGATGGCCGCTGACGTCCATAAATCAACTATCATTTTGGGATAGTCGGAACAATATAGCAACTACTGTCAACCCTGTCAACCCCCTCTTTTTCTGACAGCAACTTTTTTTTACGTCCACGCCTGAGTTCCGATAATACCATTGTATTACCAGGTGGTTTCTGGTAACATTGAATGAATCAGAGGTATTTCTGGTCAATAAATGCAAAGCTTAACACCAGCGTTCTGGGTATGTTGATACGACGACCCTGATGTTTAATCGGCATTTTTCATGCGTCATTGCTGGCCTTTGGCGCAACCATCAAATATTCTGTCATTCTGTGGCAATAAGGAAGAATAGGATGAACGTTCGAATTGTTCTGGTTGATGACCATAATATAATCCGTGACGGGCTCAAATCAATGTTGGAGAAACAGTCTAACATTGAAGTGGTGGCCGAGGCGAATAACGGCCGTAATGCAGTGGACATCGTACGCCAGACGCTCCCAAATATCGTGGTGATGGATGTGGGAATGCCGGAATTGAACGGGATCGACGCCACATGCCAGATCCTTAGTGAATTCCCTAAAATAAAAATCCTGGCCCTTTCGATGCATTCTGATAAACAATTCGTCCTGGCCATGCTCAAGTCGGGTGCATCGGGTTATTTATTGAAAAACTGCGCATTTAATGAACTTATTCAGGCTATTGAAACAATTAGCGATAATAAGATCTATTTGAGTCCTTCAATTGCCAACCTGGTTTTGGAAGAACTGGTCACCGAAAAAAAGGACCTTCACCCCCCCACCAACCTCACCAGTCGCGAACGGGAAGTTCTTCAACTCCTGACAGAAGGCAAAACCACCAAGCAGATTGCCATGAGTCTTCACATCAGTGCCAGCACAGTCGAAACACATCGGCGACAAACCATGGAAAAACTCGATCTGCACAATATTGCTGAACTGACGAAATATGCTATTCGCGAGGGATTGACAACACTGGAACAGTAATCCAACGCTGGATCACCTCATCTGCACTGCCTGGTAACTAAGACGCTGGCGTCAATTCTGGCTTTTAATCGACGTTTTTACACCTCAATATTGCCTTTTGACGCAACCATCACCTAAGACTCCCACCTCAAAAGTCGATTTTCGTATTTAAAATCAGCCATTAAAATGTGGAAAATCTTCATTTTTATGCAAAATAAACCTTTTTTATCGCAATCATCTGTTTTTTTATTTGAAAAATTAAATATTTTCTTGCTATATTATTTGACAAACACATTATTTGTGCTATAATTCATTTAGATACTAAATGACTTTTGAACGTTTCAGTCATTTATAATCTTTACAACCGAATATAGGAGACCTAGCATTGCCGGATAAATTAGGACTAATGATGGCCGAGTTCTCTGGTATCGTCAGACGGTACAGAGCCTGGGGCATGCAAAAAATTGAAGCAATAGCAGGATTGTCAGAACGAGATGTGGCAATTCTGGAGTATGTGTACAGTAAAAAAGAGGCAACATTCGCCCAGATTGCTCAGGAAATGAATTATGCCAACATGCCAAACTCATCCGCCAGTACTATTTCACAGGCGATCAGCGCCCTGTATACCAAGCGGGGACTTGTCGATAAACGGCTTAATCCTGCCGATCAGCGACAACCTCTTGTGACATTGACAGCCAAAGGTGAACAGGCCATTGAAGAAGTAATAAAATTTAGAAAAATTTATCTCTCTCAGGTACGAGAATCCATGGAATTGTCGCCTGAGGAAACAGCCATCCTGGAAAATTCCCTTTGCCGTGGAATTAAAAATTTTGAAAAACTTATGCAACAAAATGTGCTATAATGTTTCTAATATGATAGAGAATATAGAGGATAGTAAATCTTACGAAACATAACGCACTAGTAATGCAATAAAAATAATAACCCAAACCATCCCGATTTTGGAGGCTAAACCATGAAAACATCACGAGTTACAATCATGACAGCCGCT
>JAIPFO010000136.1 GCA_021736565.1 Phycisphaerae bacterium
GCTCGTTTCCCCTGGGCTAAGGTATATTAGCCTTTCAGGCTATTTTCTGGAAACCGCCATCCAAAGGCTGACCTGCGACCTTCGGCGGAAACTATTTTATAATTGCGTAAACGCTTACTATGGATATTATACATCTGTCCACTCCTATTGACCACTTTGAGCGTGGGCAGCACGTTGTCATTCTACGATGCTATTTTTCAACTCGTATGTATTTGTAGGGGTACATATCGCGGGGGTTGGGGTGGATGCCTTTTACATTTTCTCTAAATGCCATGACCGAGACATAATTGAACAGGGGTAATATTGGCATTTCATCCTGGATGATCATTTTTTCGGCCTGGGCCAGGATTTTAAATCGCTCGGCCTTGTCCTTACTGGCGACGGCCAATGCCATCAGGCGGTCATATTCAGGATTGGAAAAGGCGGCGTCGTTTTGGCCGTTGCCGGTGATCATCATGTCCAGAAAGGTTGTGGGATCGCTATAATCACCGGTCCAGCCTGACCTGCAGACCATATAACGCTGATTTTTCTTATCATCGTCGAATATCTTATACTCGCGTGCGTCCAGTGAGATATTGACATTCAAATTCTTCCGCCACATTTCGGCGACAGATTCGGCGGTTTTTTCATGGCCGCCGGTGGTATTATAGATAAATTCAATCGTGGGGAGCCCCTGGCCGTTGGGATAGCCGGCCTCGGCTAAGAGTGCCCGTGCCCGCTGGATGTCATGGCCGGGGCCTGGCTGGCAGGTGTAGCCTTTGATACTATTCACCGGTATAAAATTTGTCGTCGCGGGGTTCCCGATCCGCTGGACGTTATCGACAACAGACTGCTTATCCACCGCGAGATTAAAGGCCATTCGCACCCGTTTATCGCCAAAGGGGTTCGGTGAGCCGTCGGGGAGCTTCTGATTGCAATTGAACATGTAAAAATAGGTGGCGTAGGACATGGTGAAATGCAGGTCGTCCCGTTTGCCGGCCTGTTTCTGCTGGTAGAGGGCCGCGGCGAAATCCAGGGCTTCCATATTATGGAGCATGTCCAAATCGCCCTGTTCATAGGCCATGAATGCCGCGTTCAGGTCGGTGATCACCCGGGCCATAATTGTATCGAGCTGGCCGGGCTGCTGGTCCCAGTAATACTGGTTCTTTTCCAATAGCAAGAACCGCTTGAACTCCCACCGCTTCAGTCGATAGGCCCCGTTAGAGACGACACCGGGATAGGCGTTTTTATGATAATCGGGCTTGACCCACTGGGTATCGGTCACCCAGAGGGTTAAATCGACCACCGCGGGGTCGTTTCGCTCGCGGAGCATTTCCATTGAGGCCTGATGCACCGGCATAAAGGTCGGAAATGCGACCAGATCCTGAAAATAGGCGACCGGTCTAATCAGTGTCACTCGCAAATGATGGTCGTCCAACGCCTCAATGCCAACCCGGGCAAACTCGCCATCGACCATTTCCAAATGGGCGTTGCGAAATGTATCGGCGATGGCAGTGTAGTTCGGGGTGGGCTGGTCCATGCCCTGCAGGTCCAGTTCTTTCAAAAAGGCCATATCCTCATTATTGACCACAACGCCACGGGCAAGATCACGTAATATTGTCAAAATACGCACCGCCTCGAACCGCCAATCGCGATATTCCCGGGCTCCGGCGATATTATCCGCAATCAAAAACGCATAATCGGAAATTTTACCCGGCTCGATCACTCTTCGCCAGCCGTAAACAAAGTCGTGGGCGGTTACCGGATCGCCATTGGACCAGCGGGCCTCTTGCCTGAGAGTGAAGGTGTAGACCAATCGATCGTCACTGATATCCACCGGCAACTGGGCGACCCCCTCCACGGCCTCGGTCGTCACCGGGTCATAGGCCAACAGCCCCTCCCATAATCCTAATGCCAGGCGAATATCGTCACTCCAGGAGACCTTGGCAGGGTCGAGGGTTTTGACGGTTCCGACCAGGGCAAAGGTATAATCCGCCTGTGGCAGGGGCTTCTGTAAAAAGATCAGAAACCCCAAACTGCTTATCAATAGCACAATTATGAATATTATAAAGATTCGTAACATAATGGCCCATTATTCCACAATGGGCTTGATTTTGTCAAGAACTAATGATATATTAACTTCAACGATCGTCATCGTTCACACAAAAGTTTTGCCGTGAGAATCCGGCTTGCCCGGGATTGGAGTTTTATCCGTGTCTGATATTCTTGAAACAGTCTACCAGGGTCAACCTGAGACCCCCTGTCTTGACCACGGTTTTGTCCGTCTGGTTGATGTGATGCCGCGGGTTTTGCCTGACGGGGAGAGCAGCTGTGATTATGCGATCGCTGAGGCGGCCCGGACCAGCTATAAAAAGGGGACTCAGAGGGTCCGCTCCGATCGGGATTTGATTCGCTACCTGATGCGGCATCGGCATAGCACGCCGTTTGAGATGGTGGAATTCAAATTTCATTGCAAAATGCCGATTTTTGTGGCCCGGCAGTGGATTCGCCATCGGACAGCCAGTGTTAATGAACAAAGTGCCCGCTATTCCCAGATGACCGATGAGTTCTATCTGCCCGAGCTTGAGAATGTTCGCACGCAGTCACAAATCAATAAGCAATGTTCCGATGGGCAACTGCCAGAGGGATTGGCGCAGCAGATTCTCGACGAATTGAAAGAGTATAATGAGCAGACTTATCAGGCCTATCAGAACTACCTGAAAGAAGGGATGGCCCGCGAGCAGGCGCGTATGATCCTGCCGAATAATGTCTATACGGAATGGTATTGGAAAATCGACCTGCACAACCTGCTGCACTTCCTGGCACTGCGATGCGACCCGCACGCTCAGCAGGAAATACGCGTTTATGCCGATGCGATGGTTGAGCTGATCACCCCTGTTGTCCCCTTGACCATGGAGGCGTGGAACACTTATCATCCTCTGCGTAATGCAATAACGCTAACCGGATTGGAAGTTGAGGCCCTTAAAGATTACCTGAGCTCACAAGATAACCCTGCCCCCCCCGCCATCGACAGCACCAATAAGCGCGAGCAGGCTGAATGGAACGATAAGGCCAGGCAGCTTGGTTTTTCCATCTGACTGATTGGCTGGAAGGTTATGACGCCTTCTGCACGTAGAGCATTCGGATTTCGTGCAGTGCCATTGATAACATGGTATTTTCTTCTTCGGAGAGGTTCCCTTTGGTTTTCTCGTCCATGACACTGAGCAGGTCCACATGGTACTTGGCCAGGTCGAGGTTCACTTCGGCCTTTTTACCGGAAGGATCGGGCAATGCGCCGAGGTAATACATCGCCTGGACCGCCAGCATATTGACCAGGGCACTTATATCGGCCGGCGGCAATGTGGGCTGGGCGGGCTGGGCACTGGCGGTGGTTTCTTCGGGGGCCTCCGGGCTGGGAGCCTTTTTCACATCCTCTTTCACCAGTTTTTCTTTTTCTTTTTGAGCCTGCTGTTTCCAGTCATCATCCGCAATAATTTTCTTTTCCTGATCCGTCATTTTTTATACTCCATTATCTCAAAGGGTTCAATTTGACACCCGAGTGCCATCATTATTTTTAACGTCTGTTTTTCACAATTCAAAGGTTGTTTAAAGCCAAAATATGGCTTTTGACGCGGGAATCACTTCTTACTATTTTTTCCGTTGCCCCGACTGCTTACGCACTTTCTCAGCGGCCTCAATGGGAGTCGGTAATTTTTTGTCCGGATTGGCCTTTTGTATTCCTGCGGCGACCAGTCCGACAAACATTTCCTGCGGGCGTAAAGGGCGGGAGGTCATGCAGGGGTGCGCTTGGGTACCGATGAAGAAGGGATGATCGGGCAATTCAAGAATCTGCATGATCGATTCGCCGGGTGCCTTGCCCGAAAAGACCAGGCCGTTTTTCGTGAGCATTTCGATGGAGTTGGGATCGACTTCCAGCCGATGGCGGAACCGCATACGCACGGAGTTTTTCTTACCAAACAGATTCCAGGCAAAGGTCTCCGGGGCGATCTCAACGTCCCGTCCTCCCAATCGCATATTCCCCCCCAAACTTTTAATCCCCTTCTGGCCGGGCAGAATATCGATAACGGCATTCTTGCACTTGGAATCGACTTCGCTACTGTTTGCATCTTTAATGCCACAGACATTTCGGGCATATTCGACCACCGCCATCTGGAATCCAAAACATATCCCCAAATACGGCAGGCCGTTTTCGCGGGCATATTTAATACAGGCAATCTTCCCTTCAGCCCCCCGGGCACCAAATCCGCCAGGCACAATAATGCCATGCATATCCGCGAGTTTTTCGGCCGCATTCGCATCGGTAATATCGGTTGTATCGATCCATTCAATATTTACCCGTGCGGCAAGATTTGTTCCACTATTCTCCAGGGCGTGGATAATACTGGCGTAACTATCGCGTAACGAGGTGTATTTTCCGGTAATACCAATATTGATCTCATAGTTCACGACATCCAGCCGATCCACAAAATCACACCATTTCAACCAGGCCTTGCGTTCCTGACGCAGATTGACCCGCTGATCAAGCTTGAGAAGGCGAATCACCTCGAAATCATAGCCTAACTCCCGCAACATATTTGGAATCACGTAGATGCTTTCGCAATCGTGCATACTAAAGACGCGTTCCATTGGCACGTTGGTATACTGGGCAATCTTCTGCCGCACTTTCTCGTTCACAGGATTGGTCGCCCGGCAGGCGATAATATGAGGCTGCACCCCCATTTCCATCAGACGCTTGACGCCCAACTGGGCGGCCTTTGATTTTTGTTCACCCAGAACGCGCGGCTCGAGAATCTGCGTGAGCGCTACAAAGCATACGGAACCGGGCCCTTCTTCATAGGCCAGTTCTCGCATCGCCTCAATATAATAGGCATTCTCGACATCCCCGACGGTCCCGCCGATCTCAACAAAAACGACATCGGCCTGGGAGTCTACCGCCAACTGTCGCAACCGCAGTTTGACCTCACCGGTGACATGGGGAATCATCTGAACATCTTTGCCCAGATAGTCGCCATGGCGTTCTTTATGCAATACTTCGGTGTAGACCTGGCCACTGGTCGTAAAATTTGACCGGCCCAGATCGATATCCAGCATACGCTCGTAGGTGCCCAGGTCCATATCGCACTCCATGCCGTCATCGAGGACAAAGACTTCGCCGTGGCGGAAGGGATTGAGGGTGCCGGAATCAATGTTCAGGTAGCCCTCCAGCTTAATGGGTGAAACCTTCAGCCCTTTATCCTGTAAAAGCTTGGCGAGTGAGGAGGAAAAAATTCCCTTTCCCAGTCCACTCATCACTGTACCGACGATGACCACATATTTACATCGTCCGCGAATATAGCCGTCAGGCATGGGGGTATAAAATTCGGTCTCGTCAGAAACCTGACTCACACTGCTTAATATTTCTTCGCCACTCACGGGTTGTCACCTCACTATTTTCGGTCAATCACACCAGAGGTCACCGTTTGTGACGCTGGCAATTTTCTATACCATGAAAAATGGATAATCTGTTTATCAGGCACTGAGGCCACAATTAATCGGTCTCTCTGGAAATCATTCGCTTCACAAAAAGGTTGTACTGTTCGGGTGTATCGATCCCCGTGGCGACATGGTCCACATCGGCCACGGCGATAATCATTCCATTCTCCAAAGCTCTCAATTGTTCCAATTTTTCTATTTTTTCCAATGGGGTCGGTGGCAATTGACTAAATTTCAAAAGCACCTCTCGCCGGTAGCCATAGATCCCAAGGTGTTTGCGATAAATCCCACTGAGCTTGCAGTTGTCCCGATTATAGGGCACCGGCCAGCGAGAGAAATATAATGCGTGTCCGTTGGTCCCCAGGACCACCTTGACCACATTGGGGTTCGTCAATTCATTCTCATCGGTAATGATGGCCGATAGCGTGGCGATATCGGCCTGACTATCGCTCTGGAGCCGTTGAATCATCGTATCAATATGCTCCGGTCTCATTTCCGGCTCATCCCCCTGGACATTGACAACAATGTCACACTCCAGGCCCATGACCACTTCTGCCAGTCGGTCAGTACCACTGTTATGGTCGGACCGGGTCATCCGCCAATCAGCGCCAAATTCGTCACATGCAGAACCAATACGTTTATCATCCGTAGCAATAATAACAGTATTAACCAGCGACGACTGGCAGACACGTTCATAGACGTGCTGTATAAGATATTTTCCTGTTTGACGAGCTAGAAGTTTAGCTGGAAAACGCGTTGAAGCATAACGCGCAGGAATAATTGCAGTGATATTCACATAAACACCTGTTATATCAGGACTTACCCTTTTTTACATTCTCAGAGTATGTATCATTTTTATGTAATACACATTCTGAGGCCTGTAAAAAACAGTGGGCTCAATTCAGTTATCAACTGCAGAACGATGATACCAAAGAGAACAATAGGTGTCAAAAGGAAAAAAAATACAAATTAATCCCTGGATAGAAAGTTGATTTGAAATGTTCTAATAAGCCATTGATAGTCGGAAAGGGGACTCAATTTTTTTTTCATGCCGTTGGCGTTTAGGATGTCAAATATTTCTGATTGTAACGATTAATTAAAATAGGTAATTTTCTGTCTTAGAAACACAACAGATGTTGTCAAATACAACTAACCCCGGAAAATTCATAACCTTTTATTTTGCAGGTATTTAAAATTATGGCGTGTATTTATATGTTGCAAAAAAGCAACACTCATAAGGTTCATTGCAGGAGGAGCTTATTTACTCATAATCACCTAACCTCTTTGTTTCTAAACACTTAAATGCCACTTAAATCGTCCTGATATTTTTTTTTCAATTTGGCACCAACTTTGCGACTTTCTTTTTGTTAGTTCTTTGCACCAATTGGTACCGGAAGGAGTGGACGGAAATGGGTGATTCAGAATTTATGAAACAATGACGCTGTGAGCAGTTGACGCCAGCGTCATTCCCGATGCATCGGGATTTAAAGACCTTTTTCCGCAATTTAACGCGTATTTTTAATAATAAAAACGACTTTTGACGTGGGAATCACCGATGTGCACCACGAAGTGAAATCAGTAATTAATGACAACATCAGTCGAAAAAAGAAAACATCGACGTCTAAATATTCGCCTTCCACTTGAATATCAGAATCAGAGTTCAGGGAGACCTTACTCTGGGCGTTCGAACACCGTTGATGTGTGTACGGGAGGTGTTTATTTTGAAACCACCGATGACACCATTTCCCCGGGAGATACTCTGTCCATGGTCATAGGCATGGCCAACGGGAACAAACGATTTCCGCAAAACAGCAAGATTTCGACACAGGCCCAGATTACCCGCACCTGTATAATCCCCTCGGACCCCGAGGACACCCGCCCTGCATTTACTCGCTACGGCATAGCAGCGAAGTTCACCTCTGATTTTAAATTATCCCTCTAGCATGTGAACTGTTCGGGTGTCACTACCTCAACGATAATTGCCACAACGTGATAAGTCATTTTGAATCGGTTTTCTCATTTTATGTGCCATTTTGCATTCAAAATCGGGCTTTTGACGAGAGAATCATTATTGACGCGGGAATCCAACCCGGTGAGCCCGACAGTGCTATATTTCGAATTAGAATCTCTTGCAAAATCAGATGAGATTTGATAGTGTGGTCCCTCATTACTACTACGAGAGAACTTTGCACGACAAATGAGTAAACCGCAAAAAAAAACAAAGCGAGGGCTGAAACCTTCTCCCATCGATTCGGCCTTCACCGGCCTGTTCAATTTCGCCCAGGGATCATACCTGGATTCAACGCGTCGGCCCTTTTACGGCCTTTTTTTCCTTCTTCCGCTGATCATCGTCTATGAAATATGTGTCTTGCAGGGCAATACCAATGAGTTTCCCCTAAAAGTGGCCACCTTTGAGTGGCTAATCAGCCTGGCTACATGGATTGGGGTCCACCCGACGCTGGCCTGGTCCTTCCCTGGTTTTGTGGTGCTGGTGATCCTGATGTTCTGGCAATTAAGCAGCGATTACACCTGGAAAATCAAACCGAAATGGCTCGGTTGGATGTGGATCGAAAGTATTATCCTCAGCGCCCCGTTGTTCATCATCCTTTTCGCTCAGAATGCCATCCAGAATGCCCTGTTTTATTCACCGAACGGAACAACAACGATGGCCACTCTGGGCAACCTTCCCTACCTGGCGGGGATATCACCAACCATTATTCCCAAGATCGTAATCAGTATCGGTGCGGGCATCTATGAAGAACTGGTCTTTCGCCTGATCTTACTGGGTTTATTATTAACCCTTCTGGAAGATGTGATAAAAATCCACAGCGCCATGGCGGTGACCATTGCCACATTAGTCTCGGCGGTATTATTTTCTCTTCATCATTATATCGGAATCGACTTTTCAGCGGACAACTTCTCCGATTTCTTTTGCAAATTAGAAGGCTTCACGCTCTATAGTTTTTTCTTTCGTACCCTGGCCGGCATTTATTTTGCGGTTCTATTTCACTACCGCGGATATGGCATTACAGCCGGCGCCCATTGCATGTATGACATTATCGTGTCATTCTGTTTATTTTTTTCCCCTGTTGAATCCTAACGCTGCGACCCGGGTTAAAAGTATTTCTGATGCCTGTTTTTTTACACTGCCCCGGCAAGCACAGGCGATTCCCTTAATCCATGTTCATTGAGGCACATCTTGTTTCTCTCGATCAACTCATCCAAATATGGATAAGGATTCACGGGTTCAGATGATCCTATCGCATCGATCAATGATCGCAGCATTCGTTTCATCACATTAATCGACTCGAATATAACATCAGTGGATGTTTTACCCAGGACAACCTGGCCCTTTCGGGCCAAATCCAGTAGATTCTCACTACTATGTGCCAGGGCCCCCACCTGCTTAAGATTCAAAAATCCCGCGACCCCT